>CAMKMK010000067.1 GCA_946413885.1 uncultured Prevotellaceae bacterium | reverse complement strand
GGTTTATCGATGCCCACACGCTTGCCTATATGCGCGACAAATATGGTGTGGAAGCTTGCTGCATCTGTCGCGACCAGGTGGGAACGGACGGTTACACGTTGTGGGGAGGGTACTGGCATGGAGCCTATTATCCATCGAGGATCAACGCCTACATGCCTGCCCAGACAGCCGAAGGCCAGATAGACATTCCCGTCTTCAGGATGCTTGGAAGCGACCCGCTCTACCAATACAATGCAGGGGTAGGGGGAGCTGTTCAGTCCGTATGTACGATGGAACCCACGTATGTCAACGCTCAAAAACCTGAATGGGTCAGCTGGTACCTGCGTTGCCAGACAGAGGATCCTGCCTTGGGTTACACCTATTTCCAGGCTGGACAGGAGAACTCGTTCACGTGGGCGGCATTTGGAAAAGGATACGAGGTGCAACTGCCCCAGATGGCTGCCCTCAGCAAGCAGGGAAAACTCAAAGTGGAAACTCTCATAGAGACAGCTCGAAACTTCCGCCAGAAATATCCTGTCACGCCTCCAACGGCATGTACGGCCATGAGGGACTACACGGACCGCCAAGGACGCACCATCTGGTTCAACAGCCGCTACTATCGAACCAACATCCTGTGGGAGGCAGATCGCATGGGCATACGCGACATACATCTCTTTGATGAGTGCATGCAATCAGACTATCTCGACAACGTATGTACCTCGAACCAGTGCTTCTACACCACTCTCCCCATCGTGGACGGATGCCTGTGGAGCACGAATGATGACATGGCGAGCCTCAGGTTCTATAAAATCGAGGACAACGGAAACCTTACTGAACTGAAAGGTGGGGACCCCATCATCAAGAAGAAGGGAGATGGCATGAAAATCACGTGGCCACTCAAAAACCAACAGGGAAACATCGTGCTTACCCTCACAGAGAGAGGCATCAGGGCAACGTGCAGCAACAAGAAATTGAAATGGTGCATGCAGCTCAACGTGCAGCCCGATGCGATACTTCCCTTCAAGTCCATCACGCAAACCTCTCTCACAGCCGTGCCAACCCTCTCGAAATGGGCGAAGAAAGAGAATTTCACCTACACCCTCACGCTGAAGCGAGGCACCTTCTTAGACATGCGTAGCCAGAAGGGACAAGCCTTCCGCATCATGCCTCAGCAGAACGTTGCTGAAATCTCAGCAATCAACTGAGTCGCCTTTTCAGAAGCGCATGCCAAAGGCGGCACGTACACGCCATTTGTTCTGGTTCACGACTACCCTGTCGTCAGTAAAGATGGAGTTGTTCATCATCATGGTGAGCCCAGTGAAATAGCGTGGTGAGAAGTTATAGACGATAGCTGCCCGCTCGTTGAAAATCATGTTGAAGCGTACATGCTGAGCCTGCTTGCGCTCATTGTTTACAGTAAACTTGTTTCGATTGTAGAGGACGAAGGTGGGCAGCATGGAGAAGTGAAGCAGCCACTTCTTGCCAAGGACGAGATTGTAGCCATAGCCGCCACCTACGCCCAAATGACCGATGTTGAGGCGCACGTCAGGCGCATTCTCATCCCTTTCTCTCAATTCATCAATATTCGTCTCGATGCTGCCGCCCTGGTAACTGATGCCGGCAAGCCAGGAACCGGCTGAACGGCGCTGGATGTAGGATTGCGTGAAGGCTGCAGGATAGGAGAAATGGCGATGGTTGAAGGTGTAGTAGCCTGCCAGATTGGCCACCTTCAGGGTGACGTCGCCCGCCTGCAGATGTTGCAGATTGCCGTCACGCCAGATGTCTCCCTTCAACGTCGTGGAGCGCTGATAGCTGGCATCGAGGCTCAGACGGCTACTGTAGTAATGCAGGTAAAGTTCATAATCCTTGTAGATTCCTTTCAGCTTGGCAGGATTGATGGCAAGTGCACCTGATATGCCGTGGTATATGCCAGCGATGCTTAACGTCGTTTTGTGGCTGGTGCGCAGGTTGGCCTTCGAATAGGTGTCGTTCACCGTCCCCCTTGCGTGGAAGTCGTCGCCTGACTGGTTCAGTCTGAGTTTCAATGTCAGGTTCCCCTTGGGGCGCACGACATAGTTTGTGTCGTAGGGCATGCGACTGAATTGCGAGGTGTATTTGGTGAGCAGGCTGTCCACCTTTTCCTTCATGTGGATAAGGCGTTTCTGAGCCAGGCAATCAGTCGTCAGGGAAAGGAGAAGGGCGACGAAGATCCATTGCAACGGTTTCATGCCATCCTTGCTGGTTATTCCTTGCGGAAAAGTTTGGGGAGGAATTCTCGGAAGCATCTTCGCCAGGTGAGCCATTCGTGGTGCGTTCCAGGCGAGACGTAGTAGTCGGCCTTGATGCCAGCGGCACGCAGGTTGTTCACGAGCGCCTCCGTACCAAAGTTCTCCTCGCTGCCACAACTCAGATAGAGGTAATGAATCTTCTTGTTGAACTCCTCAGGACGAGTGAAGATGCCGTTGTAGGCAGTCTGCACGTCGAGACCAAAGATGGCACCGCTGAAGGCACCCATCCAGGCGAACTTGTCGAGGTTGTTGAGCACGACATCGAAGGTCTGGTGACCTCCCCACGAGAGTCCAGCCATTGCGCGATGGTCGCGGTCTGTGATCGTGCGGAAGTTGGTGTCGATATAGGGGATGAGATCTTGGATCAGCACCTTATAGAAGGATGCCCCATATTCGCTGAATCCTTGCCGTCTGTCGCCTCCTTGGAAGGGAGCCTTGATGTCGCCGCTTTCCATGACGACAATCATGGGTACGGCTTCGCCTGAAGCGATGAGGTTGTCCATGATGTGCTGCATGTGTCCTTGCTTGCTCCATCCAGTCTCGTCCTCACCCATGCCGTGTTGCAGGTACAGCACAGGATAGCGCTTCTTGCCCTTCTCGTAGGAGGCAGGCGTGTAAACCATTGCGTGCCGCCATTCGCACGTGCCGTTGACAGCTGTGCTGGGATAGTAGATGCTGCGCACCTGCCCGTGTGGAACGCCTTGCTGGGGACGGTAGTAGTCGCCCTCAGGTCCCTCAGGTATCTCGATGCCACCTGACTCGCGGCAACAGCCGTAGAAGGTCTCTGTGGCAGGGTCAATGACGTTCACGCCGCCAATGTTGAGGAAATAATAATGGAAGCCCACGACGAGGGGGTCTGTGACAGCACACCAGACACCTTTCTCATCGCGTCGCATATCGTACTTCTTACCGCAGATGTCAACCTGTGGATGCTTTGCCTCAGGAGCGTTGAGACGGAAGTAGGCACGCTGCTCGCTGTCCACCTTGGGGAACTCGTTGCCTGGCACAGTCGTCTCTGGCGTGACGGCATCGGCTGGCACATCGAAAGGATTGTGAACCTCGTAGCCCAGCAGCTCGAGCATCTTCTCGCCGTAGCGCCGTCCCAGCTCACGATAGCCTTCAGCATCGAAATGCAGCTTGTCAGGGCCATTGGAGCAGCCTGTCGAGGAGATGACGTGTGACGCGTGGATCGTTTTGGGCAACTCGTCAATCTGGCGATTCATGGCGATGCATTGTCCTTCTCCATTGGCCTGCACGACCTCGCCCGCCAGCAGCGGCACTTCCTCAGGCTTGAGCTGCAGGTCACCAAGCAGACGGTCATAGACTTTCTGCACCTTGGCGGCCCATTCAGGATCGCCCGTGTTGGACTCGCCCTGATGCATGAGCACACCCTTGATGACGCCGTCCTGCTGCGCACGCTTGGCAAGTTCCACGAGACGCTTGTAGGGATTGTTGCCGTACGCCTCCAGCATACCCTTCATCCACTCTGGAGCCGTCTGGACATACTCCTCGATCTTGTCAGGCATGAAGCCCTCGATGCGTATGCCACCTATTGCAACATGGACGACACCCACGCGTATGTTGTCAGGTAAGGTCTCGATCATCCTGCGGCCAAACCAGTCGGCGGGCGTGAGACCTCTGTCTGGGCGGCACAGGGGGGCTGAAGCCTCGCTCCACTCGCCTTGCTTGCGTCCGCGCTGAGGATCGTCTAACGAAGGCAGGAGCAGGAAGCGGGGACCTGGGCTCTGGATGTCCTGAGCCTCTGGAGTGGCAGCACCTTCCATGTTCGACTGGCCGAAGCACAGGAAGATGTAGAAATTGGGGTCAGCAGCAGCATGGGCAAACAGGGGCGAAACCGCTGCGAACAGGAGCAGGAAAAGCAGTTTTCTCATCATCTGATTCATTGTTTCTTTGTCTTTGTTTTCATGTCACAAAGTTACGAAAAAATGTTGAGAATTCCAAATATTTCCCTGATTTTTTCTACAAAAACATTCTGTAGCTCGACACCATTTTGCCTAAGGCGGACATCCTCTATTTAATAAGGTAAAGACAACGTGTTGTGTCGCCCGTTTCAACGTGTTGTCTTTGCCGTTTCAACACGTTGTGTTTTCGGTTTCGACGTGTTGTGTCGTCCCTTTCAACACGTTGTGTTGCGGATGCTATGATACCTTGGCGTTTTTTAGTTCATTCTGGAGGAATGAGTAAACGTATCCAGGGCTTTGGTAGTATAATCCTGTATCGTCGTCCTGGAGCCGTTCAAACGTTTCTGACGTGTAAAGCACATCGATGGCCTCCTCTGGTGTATAATGGAAGTCGTCTACCAGATAACTGGCCAGATCTGTACTCAGCTCGTCCTTGAGCAACTGTATTTGTTCTGAAGTCAGTTTTTTTGTCATGGTCTCTTCAAATGTTTTAGTGCTCTGTCTGTCCCAAAGAAATACTGAAAGGTGATGCCTTTCGTAAATTTCAGCTCCTCGACTAACCGTGACAAGGATATGACACCACCTTCATAGCGACGCAACTGGTAAGTTACCCCATCGTCGGCTATCGGCCCATAGACAATGTCGTAATCGTGGATAGGATGTTTTAACTTTCTGTTGCGATTGGCCAACACGAATTGTGCCCATTCTTCACAATAGTCAGGAAAACTTAAGGTTTTCAAATCTTCAGACAACATTACAGCCTCGTCAAACAGGAACTCTGTAACCTCAGCCTTTCCCTCCCTGGTCTGACTTACTTTTTGGGATGCCATGTCCCAAGCCTGCTGCTTGTCGGCAGACAGGTAGAATCCACTGCCAAAATCCTTGAAGGGTTTGGAGTGTGCCAAATCGGGCACATCTACCTTCATGTTGGAACCGTGGTAAAGTCGTATCATCGCAGTCCTCCTCCGTTGTTGGCGCAGACTTGCGCGAGGGCATCTACCGTATCTGGGAATGATTGTGTGTGCAGCACGCCGTAATGCTTGCGAAGATGTTCCATTCCTTTGTATCGCTTCATGTAGGCGTATGCCTGACGAGGATGGATGCCAAAGCGGTTGGCAAATTCGCTGATCAGCGCTACCGTATAGCCAATCATGTTCTTTTCTTCTCGTGGCATCTTTTTGTTGTTTTATGACTCTTTGCTTGCAAATTTACGAAAAAAAACAGATGTCGAGGAGTTGAGAGTGATTTTTTTTAAGGAGATTAGGCGGATTTCTGCGTTTGGGAAATTCTCAGTTTTCTTGGTAATGTAAAGATATTTCGAAAAGAATGAAGTTGTTTTGTACTGGAACGGGGCGTTACATACGGTGTTACATACAGTGTGGGCAGGAATGTAACGCGTTACATTTGCTGGATTCAGTTTGATTTAAGTGTAAGATGTTGTATGTCAGTAAAATACGTGCATTTGTTTACCTTGCAATGTTACATGTTACATGTTTCATTTGCAAAATTCAATGTTGTAACAAGAAAGAAGGATATTTACATTTATATTATTATTTATAATAATTATAATTATTATAAATAATAATATAAAAATTAACCCCATTCTCCTTGAAACGCAAAATCAAAAATCGAAATGAAACATGTAACATGTAACATCGTTCTGTTGTATAAGGGAGGGGATTTGTTCTTAAACGTACAGATTTTTTCTCTTTCTTCCTTTCATGAACTGCCTGGCATCCTCTAACCTCTTTGTGCTATGTATTGCAAAAAATCTGTCCTGACGGACAAACAAATGCGTGGGAAATTTGGAGAAGTCGAAAAAAATGTGTATCTTTGTACCAAGAAACTAATTGAATAAGGTATTAAGAAGAAATGAGCAAAATGAAGGGATTTTTCTTGGCAATTCTCATGCTGATGCCCATGCTGGCTGCTGGCCAGACGGCAGAGATGGTGAAGCCTTCCGACATTGCCGCTACAGGCAAGAACTACGTGAATAACCGCGCTCCGCTGCGTCCTAATGTTTTCCTGAAACTGCCTGCTGGGGCTGTGACTCCCCGCGGATGGGTGGGCGAGATGCTTCAGCGCCAGAAGGACGGATTGGCTGGTCGCTTGGGTGAGATCAGTGACTGGCTCGACAAGCAGGGCAATGCCTGGCTCGAGAGTGGTGGCTCGCACGGATGGGAGGAGGTTCCCTACTGGCTGCGCGGCTACAGCAACATGGCGTACATACTGGGCGACAAGGCTTTGCTGGACGAGGCGAAGTTCTGGATTGAGGCTATCATCAAGAGTGCTCAGCCTGACGGCTACTTTGGTCCTGTGAACGAGAAGAAGGACGGGCGCCGTGAGCTGTGGGCAAACATGCTGGCTCTGCAAATCCTGCAGGACTACTACGAGTACAGCGGGGATGAACGTGTGCTCAGCGTGATGAAGGGCTATTTCCAGTGGCAGTTGAACTATCCAGAAGAGAAGTTCCTGCGTGACTACTGGGAGAACAGCCGTGGAGGTGACAACCTGCTGAGCGTGATCTGGCTCTACAATCGTACGGGTGACAGCTTCCTTCTGGACTTGATGAAGAAGGTGCATCGCTGTACTGCCAACTGGATGCTGGAGAGCGGACTGCCCAACTGGCACAACGTGAACGTGGCAGAGTGTTTCCGCGAGCCTGCCGAGTACTGGGTTGTCTCGGGCGATGAGAAGGCCTTGCAGGCAACGTATAACGATTTCGACCTGATTCGTCGCATCTATGGCCAGGTTCCTGGCGGTATGTTCGGAGCCGACGAGAATGCTCGACACGGATACATCGATCCCCGTCAGGGAACAGAAACTTGCGGATTTGTGGAGCAGATGCTTTCCGATGAAATCCTGATGGCGATGACGGGTGACCTGAAGTGGATGGAGAACCTGGAGGACGTGACCTTCAACAGTTACCCAGCCTCGATGACGGAAGACCTGCGTGCCCTGCGCTACCTGACTTGTCCCAATATGGTGCAGTCCGACAGCAACAACCACGCTCCTGGTGTGGATAATGGTGGTCCCTTCTTCTGCATGAATCCTTTCAGCAGTCGATGCTGTCAGCACAACCACTCGATGGGATGGCCCTACTACGCTGAGAATCTGGTGCTGGCAAGTGCCGATGGTGGCGCTGCCGTGCTGACCTATTCGGATTGCGAGGCTCGCGTGAAGGTGGCAGATGGCCAGGAGGTTATCCTCGACGAATCGACTCATTATCCCTTCAGCGAGGACATCGAGATCACCATCCGTGGACTGAAGAAGAACACGAGCGTGAGTTTCCCCCTCTACCTTCGTATCCCCACCTGGACACAAGGCGCACACGTGGAGGTCAATGGCAAGACAGTAGGTTGTCAGGTAAGGAAAGGTCTGCTTCGCTTGAAGAACGAGTGGAAGAACGGCGACCAGGTGAAGCTCTTTTTCCCCATGCACCTGAGCAAGCGCGTGTGGACCTTAAACAAGAACAGCGTCAGCGTGGATTACGGTCCCTTGACCCTGAGCCTGAAGATCAACGAGCGCTACGAGAAGAAGGACAGCAAGGCAACAGCCATTGGCGATTCCCATTGGCAGAAGAATGCCGATGCCAGTCTGTGGCCCACCTTCGAGATCTATGCTGACAGTCCCTGGAACTATGCCCTCGTTCCCAATCTGAGGAACATGAAAGTCGAGAAGCTGGAATGGCCTGATGACAACTATCCCTTCAATCTGGAATCTGTTCCTTTGCGCGTGAAGGCAAAGGGTGCCCGCATTCCAAGTTGGGGGCAGGACGGAACAGGCCTGTGTCAGATATTGCCTGACGCGAAGGCTCCACGCGACAAGGTGGAGGACATCACGTTGATTCCCATGGGTGCCGCCCGTCTGAGAATCACAGCGTTTCCACCCTTTCAAGCTGGTCAATAATGTCAAAAACATCATACGAGAGAACCATTTACCTAAAAAACGAAGCTAAATTCGAAAAAGCAAGATGAGAAAGCTATTATCCGCCGCACTGTTCGCCTTGACAATCATGGCAAGTGCCCAAACGTCAGAGTTCTTCAAACCCTACGCAAGCACTGACCTGCGTCTGCCCTCTGTCCCCCTGATCGTGAATGACCCTTACTTCAGTATCTGGTCACCCTTTGACAAACTGACAGACGGCACCACCCGCCACTGGACAGACGACGAGAAACCTCTTCTGGGTCTGCTTCGCGTGGACGGTACCACCTACCGTTTCCTGGGCTCCCCTCAAGAGTACACCCTGAGCGCCATCGCCCCCATGACAGACGAAGAGATCTGGGAAGGCGAGTTCACACGCGAGAAGCCTGCCAATGACTGGGCAAAAGAGGACTTCGATGCCAGCAAGTGGGAAAAGAAACGTGCCGCCTTTGGCTCACGCGACTTGGAGAATGTCAACACGGTATGGGATGCCCAGAACAGCGACATCTACGTTCGCCGTACCGTCGAGCTGACAGCAGACCAACTCAACGAGGACCTCTATCTGAAATATTCCCATGATGACGTGTTCGAGCTGTTTGTCAACGGTACTCGCGTGGCAGAGACAGGCGAGACCTGGGTGAACGGCGTTGTCCTGCATGTGGATGCCAAAATCAAGAAACTCTTCCATCCAGGCAAGAACGTGATTGCTGCCCATTGCCACAACACCACAGGCGGTGCCTACACGGATTACGGACTCTACAAGAACGTGCGCCCCAAGATGGATGAACTGAAGGTGGCCGTCCAGAAGAGTGTGGACGTTTTGGCAACCAATACCTATTATACCATGGAGTGTGGTCCTGTGGAACTCGACCTCGTCTTCACCGCTCCCATGCTGATTGACGACTACGACCTGATTTCCACTCCCATCAACTACATCTCTTACCAGGTGCGTTCCACTGACGGACAGAAGCATGACGTACAGCTGTATCTCGAGGCAACTCCCATGCAGGGCATCGATCGCGTTTCTCAGGCTACTGTGACCAGCATGGGAATGGAAGAAGGCGTGCGCTATGTGCGTACAGGCTCTGTCGAGCAGCCCATCCTGGCAAGGAAGGGTGACGGCATCCGCATCGACTGGGGTTATTTCTACATGCCTGCCATCAATGGACAGGTAAGCATGGGTCCTCAGACTGAAATCGAGTCAGCTTTCGTACGTGAAGGTCGTATCAGAGTACAGGGCCAACGCAACGGAAACGCCCAGCAGCGTCCTGCAGGACAGCGTGGCTTTGCCTTCAATCGCGAGATCATCGCCCGCCGTGCCTCAGAATGGCCAGCCCTCGCTTACATGCACGACTTTGGCAACGTGGAGACTGCCAGCAGCTTCACCATGCTTGGCTACGATGAGATACAAGACATCGAGTACATGTACAACCGTTACAAGGGCTACTGGGCTCATAATGGCCAGGTGAGCATCTTCAATGCCTTCAAGAACCTGCAGAGCCGCTACAGCAGCATCATGGCTCGCTGCCGTGCCTTCGACAAGCAGATTTACGACGATGGCGCAGCATCAGGCGGCAAGGAATATGCTGAGGTGCTGAGTGCCTCGTATCGTCACGTGATGGCTGCCCACAAACTCTTTGAGGACAAGGATGGCAACCTGTTGTGGTTCTCGAAGGAGAACAATTCAAACGGTTGTGTCAACACGGTTGACCTGACCTATCCTGAAGCTCCTCTGGTTCTTGTCTATAATCCTGAGTTGCAGAAGGCCATGATGACCAGTATCTTCGATTACAGCAAGAGTGGCCGCTGGACCAAGCCTTTCGCTGCGCATGACCTGGGAACCTATCCCATTGCCAACGGTCAGGTGTATGGCGGCGATATGCCTCTCGAGGAAGCTGGCAACATGATTACCTTGGCTGCCATGCTTTGCAAGCTCGACGGCAACGCTTCCTACGTGGAACCTTATTGGGACATCATCACCACGTGGGCAGATTATCTGGTAGAGAATGGTCAAGATCCTGAGAACCAGCTCTGTACTGATGACTTTGCAGGCCATTGGGCCCACAACTGCAACCTCTCCCTGAAGGCTATCTGTGGAGTGGCTGGCTACAGCGAGATGGCTCGTCTGCGTGGCGATGCTGAAGTAGCTGACAGATACCTGGCAAAGGCGAAGGAGATGGCAAAGAAGTGGGAAGAAATGGCGCTGGAAGGCGATCACTACCGTTTGGCATTCGACCGCAAGAACACTTGGAGCCAGAAGTACAACATGGTATGGGATAAGCTGTGGAAGCTGGGTCTCTTCTCAGACAAGGTTTATGAGCGTGAGATCAAGTACTACCTGAAGGTTCAGAACAAGTATGGTCTCCCCTTGGATTGCCGCAAGGACTATACCAAGTCAGACTGGATCATGTGGACTGCTGCCATGTCACCTGATCAGGAAACCTTCCAGAAGTTTGTGTCTCCCTTGTGGAAGTACATCAATGAGACCAAGTCACGTGTTCCCATCAGCGACTGGAGCGACACCAAGACCGCCAACATGGTAGGCTTCAAGGCTCGTAGTGTGATTGGAGGTTACTGGATGAGAGTCTTGGCTGACAA
>CAMKMK010000066.1 GCA_946413885.1 uncultured Prevotellaceae bacterium | reverse complement strand
GGATGACGTCCTGCCCCCTTGATCCGTCGTGATAGAAGTAATAGACAAGGCCTGTATGCATGGCTGTCACCACCCAGATGTAGTCCAGGGCAGATGCTCAATATTTTTGGCAAATGAATTTGTAAATATATTGTTAATATTTTATATATTTTTTGATTTCAAAGGGAGAAACTGCGATGACATAACGTTAAGGTTCATAGACTGCCACACTGACGCGAGAATCAGCACATCCGTAATAGAGGAACCATTTGCCTTGGAAGGGGACAAGACCCTCGATGAAGACTGTGCCAGCTGGGTATTGCCCACTTTTTTCGAAGTCTGCCTCAGGGACGAAGAAGGGTGTATCCAAGCGGTCGATCAATCGAGTGGGGTCTTTGGCTGAGAAGAGAGCTTGGCCAGCACAATAGGAGTTGGCAGTATAGCGTGTGTCACGACGGCTGTCGCTCCTGTTCTTTCCATTATAAAAAAGGAGGATGCCCTTTTTAGTCAGGATGGCTGGAGGACCGCATTCCGTAAGATCACTGTCGAAATAGCCATCTCTGGTGTCCATCACGTGAAGGAGTTCGCCTTTGGCATTTTCGATAGGTGTCCAATGGATGAGATCCTCAGAGGTGGCTACATTAACAAATCGTTCACCCCAAAACATCCAGTACTTTCCCTTCATCTTGGCTATCACCTGTTGTCCTTTCTTCATTCGAGTGACGATGGAGCCTGACTTGCAGAACATGTCCTTGTATTTGCCGTTGTAGGCTTTATTGAAAGCGGGGCCGTGTTTCTGCCAGTGGACGAGATCGCGAGAGGTGGCTACAGCCAGGCGAGCCACCTTGCGGTTCCATTGGGTGTACATCATGACGTATGTGCCATCCTCAGTCATGCAAACGCGTGGATCCTCACATCCTCCAGGCACTTCATTCTCTGCCTGATTGTCTTCTCCTGGAAACATGACGGGTGCTCCATGTCGCTGGAAATGGAGTCCGTCGGCGCTGGAAGCATATCCAATGCGTGAGGTGCGTTTCCCAATACCTTGAGCCAAACGATCCTCTGCGCGATAGAGGACTGCCACTCGTCCATTGATAATGGTGGCAGCAGGGTTGAACGTGTCGCTGTACTCCCAGGGAATGGCAGTCTTACTCATAGGACAAAGGAAGACGGAGGTGGTATCGGGCGAGATGATGGGATTGATGCCTTGAGGACGATGAAAACCTATCCATGCCCAACTCTTGTCTGTTTGGGCAGGAGCAATAGCACTGAGCATCAGCAGAGGCACGAGAAGAAGGTCTCGCAGGTGGAATTTGTTGTTTTTTTTCATTATAATTGAAGTTTTAGAACTGATTCATTACACCAGCAGCAGGACGGCCAGCAAGTATTTCCCCTCGCATATAATCCATCTGAGGAGCAACATGTTGAAAGAACTGACGATAGCCAGCACAGAGATAGTTGAGGCCAGGTTCGCCATCAGCTGTCCGCATGAAACGGAGTCGAGGACACTCGCCATGACATGCATGCAGCCACTCACATTTCTTACACTGGCGAGGCAATCCCTTTTCTTTGAGTTGACTGAAGGCTTTCTGCTTGCTGCCATAGAGCATTTGGGGAAGGCCATCAGTCAAGACATTGCCCAAACGGTATTGGGGGAAAACGAAATGATCGCAGCTATAAACATCTCCATTATATTCCATCACGGCTGCATGTCCACACTCTCGTGCCAAGGTGCAGAGGCCTGGATCCACTCCACACCAGCCTGCCAACGTTGCATCGAACATTTGGACAAAAACATTTCCTACATCACGACGCACCCATTCATCGAAGATTTCACAAAGAAATGTTCCCCATTGAACAGGTGTGATGCTAAAGGGAGCAATGGGGCAGTTCTCATCAAGCATTTGTGCTAAATTACGGCCATCACGATGCTGCATGATGCGTTCCACTACGGGAGAGAACTGCAGGAAACGGCAGTGAAGTTCATCGCGGAAGAATCGATAGAACTCCAGCGGATGCTCCACATTGTGATGATTCACAGTAGCCATAGCATTCCATTCCACTCCGTATCTATCCATCATGTGAATGTTGTCGATCACACGCTGCCACGAAGACCTTCCTTGGCTGTCTACACGATACGTGTCGTTCATCTCCTGAGTCCCATCGATGCTGATTCCCACCAACCATCCTTCGTCATGAAGGAATCTGCACCACTCTTCATTGAGTAATAATCCATTGGTTTGCAAGGAATTGCTTATGTGCCTGCCTCTTCCATAATAATGTTGCAGACGAATGGCTTTCCTGTAGAAACTCAGAGGACGCATCAATGGTTCTCCCCCATGCCACGTGAAGAGAACTTCTGGCAAACTGTTGGTCTCGATATAGGAACGTATGTAAGCTTCGAGCACATCGTCTGACATCTGGTGACGTGTGCCATGTTCGTAAAGGTGTTGCTTTTCTAAATAATAACAATATTCGCATCGCATATTGCAGTGTGCTCCAGCTGGCTTGGCCATTACATAGAGTGGACGCGCAAAAGGATAGATTGTGGACACAGGAAGAAGGAGTTATAGAAAATTCTTGCTGAGATAATGCACAGGATACCAAACGGATAGCCATCCAATTACCAAAACGGTGATGAAAATGAGCAGAATGTCACCAAAATGTACACTGACGGGATAATCTTCGACGATGAAACTGCCAGCACTGTTACCCATCGAGATGATGCCAAACTCCTGTTGTATCCAACACAGAAGAAGACCTAGCAGAATGCCCAGAATGGCTCCTGCTGCGCTAATCATCCATCCTTCGAAGATGAAGATGCGGCAGATGTCGTCATTGTTGGCTCCCATCGAGTGCAAAGTGCCTACATCGGCCTTTTTGTCTATCATCAACATGGATAGCGAGCCGATAATATTGAAGCAAGCCACGAGTAGGATGAAAGTGAGAAAGAGATAGGAAATGAACTTCTCGATACGCATGATGCGGAATACATCTTCCTGCTGTTCATAGCGGTCCTGTACTTGGAATCTGTTGCCCAGCAATTGTTGGATTTCTTTTTTAGCCCTTTTCACGTCAGTCCCTTTCTTAAGTTTCAATTCCACGCTTGAGATGCGCCCTTTCTGGTCGAAAAGACGTTGAGCGAATCCCAGACTTGTGAGGATATAGTTAGCATCATATTTGCCTTGCTGAACCATAAAGACCACACCAGGACTATTGAGTTCATCATGATTGAAGGAGCTCAGAGGATTGGCCAGATTGACTCGTTCTCCTCGCTTGGGGGCGTAGATTTGGAGAGGATCCTCGAAAAAGGCTCCAAGCCCTAAACGACTTGCCAACTGGATGCCTACTACGCCATATTCAAGGACATCGGCATGAAGCACGAAGGAACCATCGCCATAAAGCAGTTTGCTCAGCTTGGCTTGAGAAGCGAAACTATCGTCCACACCCTTGATGGTTACAACGTATTGATGGTCATCACGAACCACGAGGGCTTGATCCTCCATGACAGGCGTGTATATGTCCACCAAAGGAGAAGCCTTGAGTTTCTTTAACTCAGGGTCATTAGCCTTAACGGAACGTCCTTCCACCAAACTGATTTTCAACTGAGGATCGAAGGCAGTAAACAGGCTGGCTATCAAGTCCTGGAATCCATTAAACACGCTGAGCGTGCAAACTAAAGCCATCGTAGCAATTGCCACTCCCATCACAGAAATACCACTGATGATATTGATGGCATGATGACTCTTACGGCTGAAGAGGTATCGACGTGCTATGTAAAAAGGATAATTCACAGGGCAAACTTGAAGACATTTTTACTTCTTCAGCAACTCATCGATGTGCTCAGCATAATCCAGCGAGTCGTCAACGAAGAATTTCAATTCAGGAATGATGCGAAGCTGTCTGCCAACGCGAGTTCCCAGTTCATAGCGGACTTGGCGAACGTTTTCGTTGATGTTCCCAACAATTTCCTCAGCTCGTTCGCTGGGGAAAACGCTGAGATAAACACGGCATACACTCAAGTCAGGACTGATGCGGCAGATACTTACACTCACCAAGACCCCATGCATTGCCCTGGTTTGACGCTGGAACATTTCGCTCAGTTCCTTTTGGATAAGTCTTGCTATCTTGTTTTGTCTGGTTGTTTCCATACTTTTTTTCTTTTTTATTTCTGTTCTTGTTTCAAAGGAAGGTCACTTCACACGGATGATGGTGAGTCCGTCGCGAAGGGGCAGGATGACTTTCTCGACACGTTGATCCTGCGCAATCAACGTGTTGAAAGCTTGAACTCCACGTGTCTGCATATCGCTCTCACGAGGATGCTCCTCCAGGACGTGGTTGTACCAAAGCGTATTGTCTGCCAGGATGAAACCTCCCCTCCGCATTCTTGGAAGGATCATCTCGTAGTAATCCACGTATTGCCGCTTGTCAGCATCGATGAAAGCCATATCCCACTGGATATCCATCTGAGGAACCAATTCCAAGGCGTCTCCTATGTGGAGATGAAGGAAGTCAGCATAAGGACTCCCCTCAAACCATTTGCGGATGAAATCCTCCTGTTCATCGAAAATCTCGAACGTGTGCAATTCAGCACCTGGTTCGAGAGCCTCCGCCATAGAGAGAGCACTATAGCCACTGAAGGTTCCCACTTCGAGCAGCATGCGAGGCTGTACCATGTGGACAAGCATTCGCAGAACCTTGCCCTGCAAGTGCCCGCTCGCCATCTGACCATAGGAAAGACGCAACTGCGTGTCTCGCCAAAGGGCATGCAGATACTCGCCTTCCGGGTCAATGTGACGCAGGATGTACTCGTCGATGGAGTCGTTCTCTGTCATTCTTATTGCTCTCTACGCAAGGTCTACAGAAGCGTAATTTACTTCTCTTCAGCATCATCCGCTACCTTGTTGAGAATCGCTTGTACTGCCAACGTGTAACTGTCGAGGCCGAAACCGCAAATGACTCCCATGCAAGCAGGGCTGATTACACTATGTCGGCGAAACTCTTCTCGCTGATATACGTTGCTGATATGGACCTCAACAGTGGGAGTACTCACACTCTTAATAGCATCCAGGATGGCAATGCTGGTATGTGTGTAGGCTCCTGCATTGAGCACGATACCATCACGATCGAAACCAACCTCTTGGATCATGTTGATAATCTCTCCTTCCAAGTTGCTCTGGAAGTAGTCGATACGAACATCGCGGTAACGATTGCGTAATTCTTTCAGGTAATCTTCCCACGCGCGCTTACCATAGATTTCAGGCTCACGAATCCCCAAAAGGTTCAGGTTTGGGCCATTAATAATTTGAATTCTCATGTTTTTTACTTACTTTTGTCGTGGCAAAGATAGGAAGAAATTATGAATTTCAAGATAAATAACGTTGGAATTGTGGAGAAAAGTGTCCTCAGACGATATATCCAGTACCTCAGATTGGAGCGTTCGTACACAGAGAACACATTGGATGCGTACATCAAGGACCTGCAGAAGCTGCTCAACTACTATTCCGATGAGGGTATCGATTACAGGCTAGTGACCTTGGAACAGCTTGATCAGTTTGCCGGCACTTTAAGAGACTTGGGTGTATCGCCTCGAAGTACTGCCCGTATCCTGAGTGGGGTACGTTCCTTTTATCGCTTTCTTACCCTTGAGAAAGAGATTCCTACCGATCCAACTGAACTGCTCGAGAGCCCTCAGATCGGAAAACATTTGCCAGAAGTCCTGAGTCTGGAAGAGATAGATCGTATTGAAGCTGTGATTGACGTGAGCAAACCTGAGGGTCAGCGAGACCGTGCTGTCATAGAGATGCTATATAGCTGCGGACTTAGGATTAGCGAACTCTGCAATCTCAAAATCAGTGATTTGTATCTCGAAGAAGGCTTCATTCGTGTTCATGGGAAGGGACGCAAAGAGCGTCTTGTTCCTGTTGGCAGGAAAGCTATCGAAGAGCTTCGCACATGGTTTGTGGCTCGCCAAAGCATTAAGGTAAAACCTGGGGAAGAAGATTACGTCTTTGTGTCTACCAAGCGTGGACGCCACATGAGCCGCATCAGCCTCTTTATCTTTATCAAACAGTATGCCCAAAAGGCAAATATTCAGAAGAACATCAGTCCCCATACTTTTCGCCATAGTTTCGCCACTCATCTGCTGGAAGGAGGAGCCAATCTGCGTGCCATTCAGGCGATGCTGGGTCACGAGGACATTTCAACTACAGAAATATACATGCATATCGACAGAAGTCACTTGAGAGAAGAAATTCTGGAGCATCACCCAAGAAATTTGAAGAAGTATTAAAAAAAACGTTTCTTGAAAGATATTATTTCATAATAAATGTGTAACTTTGCACCCGCAAAAACAGAAAATGCTGGAAAAAGCAATAAAAAGTTCAATATAAATTACATTTGAGAGATGAAGAAATCATTAATTGTCATGTTGGTTGCAACCTCAGCGTTCGCACTGACATCATGTAGCAAACTCGGCAAGTTGAGCGCCGACAATTTTACTGTTACTCCCACGCCTTTGGAAGCAATTGGCGGTGAAGTTCCTGCAACGATCAATGGTACTTTCCCTGAGAAGTACATGAAGAAAAAGGCTGTTGTGACTGTCATCCCTGTTTTGAAATACGAAGGTGGCGAGGCTGAAGGCCAAAGTGCTACTTTCCAGGGCGAGAAAGTGCAAGGCAATGCTACTACTGTCCAGTATAAGGTGGGCGGTAACTATACAATGAAGACAAACTTCACTTACAACGACGCTATGCTCAACAGTGATCTCTATGCTCGTTTCGAGGCAAAGAAGGGAAAGAAGACTGTCAGCATTCCTGAGGTGAAGATAGGTTATGGTGTTGTGGCTACCAGCGAATTGCTTAACCGTTGCGCCATCACTGGTGCTACCGCTCCTGATGCTTGGCAGCGTATCATTGCTCACAAGCAGGAGGCCAACATCAAGTTCCTCATCAACGCAGCAACCTTGCGAACCAGCGAGTTGCAGAGTGTCAGCATGAAGGATTTGGTAGCAGTATTGAAGGAAATCAACGACGATCAGGAGACTCGTGCTCTCCAGGGCATCGAGGTAAGTGCTTATGCTTCACCTGATGGTAGATATTCTTTGAACGAGAAGTTGGCTGAGAGACGTCAGGATGTCAGCTCAAATTACCTGAAGGGTGAGTTGAAGAAACTGAAGATGAATGCTGACGTGGATACAAAGTTTACTGCTGAGGACTGGGAAGGTTTCCAGGAATTGGTTTCCAAGAGTAGTCTGCAAGACAAGGATGTTATCCTGCGCGTGCTTTCCATGTATAAGGATCCTGAGGAGCGTGAGCAGCAAATCAGCAACATGAGTGCTGTCTACACAGACATCAAGGAAGGTATCCTGCCTGAATTGCGTCGTGCTCGTCTGATTGTCAATTATGATGTCATTGGTCGCAGCGATGATCAGATATTGGCTCAGTTCAAGAGTGATCCTACCAAGTTGAGCGTTGAAGAACTGGTTTATGGCGCCAATACTTTGGTTCAGGATGAGGCTACCAAGAAGCAGTGGTACGAGACGTTGACCAAACAGTTCCCCAGCGACTATCGTGCATTGAACAATCTGGCTCAGCAGGCTATCAATAAGGGTGACTTGAGCGCTGCCGGCAGCTATCTGCAGCAGGCTAAGAATATCAACAAGAATGCCAGTGAGGTGAACACCAATTTGGCTCTCTTGGCTCTGAAGAACGGTGATGTAAGCGCAGCTGAGACTTATCTGGCTCAGGGTAGTGGTGCCAATACCTTCAACGAGGTAATGGGTAATCTGAACATTGCAAAGGGCAACTACACTCAGGCTGCTGCCAATCTGAAGGGTGTAGCTACCAACAGTGCAGCCTTGGCTCAGATTTTGGCAAAGGACTATGCAAGCGCAAAGAGCACACTCTCCAGCATCAAGAATGCAGACGCTATTACCAGTTATCTGCAGGCAGTTCTGGCTGCTCGTACTGGTGACACCAATACTTTGGCCAACAGTCTGAAGAGTGCTATCCAGCAGGACGCCACTCTGGCTGCCCGCGCTGCCAAGGATATGGAGTTTGCCAAGTACGCAGACACCATTAAGAACTTGGTTAAATAAGTGAAGAATTTACTATATTCACTATTATTCGGACTCACCCTGCTCAGTTGCGGAGGTTCTCAAGGTCGGTTTCAACTGCAAGGGAACTTCGCTCACCTCGAGCAAGGTGAGTTCTTGATTTATAGCCTTGACGGCGGTTTGAACAAAGTGGATTCTCTTCACGTCCGTGATGGGAAGTTCGAATATGTGGCAAAACTCGATGGCAAGGCTACCTACCACATTCTTTATCCCAATTATTCTGAGTTGGTCATCTTTGGCCATTCTGGTGGTGTCGTGAAAATCAAGGGCGATGCTCAAAACCTGAATGGTGTTGAAGTGAGGGGGGATAAGGATAATGAGACCTACACCCAATTCAGAAAAGAAATCAATGAGAAGAGTGATAAGGAAGTGCAGGATATCGCACGCAATTATATCCTCGCCAATCCTACACTCGATATGAGCCAATATCTGCTGGGCCGCTATTTTATCCTTTCCGACTTAGCTACCCAAGAGGAGACAAAGGAAATTTACGACAGCCTCTTGCGTGCTTTGCCTGAGGATGTCTCTTTGTCCCTTCTCGCTGATGATGTCAGGAGCAAGGGGATGACACTTGAAGGACGCAAAATGCCCGATTTCAAACTTGAGACTCGTGAGATGACGAAGGATTCCATAGGGCACAAGATAGTTAGTTTGGCTGACTACAAGGGCAAATATCTACTGATGGTATTTTGGGCGAACTGGAAAAGTGGTTCACAAAGTGCTCTTTTCCACGCTCGCCATCTTCGTCGCGACAGTCATGGCAAGGTTGAACCTTTGAGTTACTCGCTCGAGGTGGATAACAGGCAGCTTACAGAGATTGAAAAACGCGATAGTATCAATTATGCCAGTTTCTGTGATTTCCGTTGCTGGAGCAGTCCCTTGGTTCGCCAATTGGGGATTCGCGACCTACCTTATTATATATTGATAGGTCCTGATCAAAAAATCATTGCCAGTGGAACAGATTGGCTCAAAGAAATAGAGCCCAAGACCAAGGATCTATGCTCGTGAAAGTCTATAGCGCTGCTGTGCAAGACCTGGATGCCGTTGTTGTCACTATCGAGGTCAATGCTACCCGTGGGACACGGTTTGCTCTGGTGGGTCTGCCCGACAACGCCGTAAAAGAGAGTCACGAGCGCATCATGGCAGCTATCGAGAACAGCGGCTATGATTTCCCTACACGTCAAATCACCATCAATCTCGCACCAGCCGATGTACGCAAGGAAGGCAGTGGTTTCGATCTCCCTATGGCGATAGGCATCATGGCTACTGAGAATCAGGTTTCCACCAGATATCTCGATCAATACATGATGGTGGGAGAGTTGAGTCTGGATGGTTCTTTGCAACCCATCAAGGGTGCTCTTCCCATTGCCATCAAAGCCCGTGAATTGGGCTACGAGGGTCTTTTTGTGCCTGAGGCGAATGCCCATGAGGCAGGAGTCGTCAACCGCCTTAAGGTCTATGGAGTCCGTCATATCAACCAAGTAATTGGCCACCTAAATGATGTCGCCCATGTTGACCCCGTCGATATAGACACGCGTGCGGAATTCTATGCTCACCAGACAGATTTCGACTTCGACTTTTCTGATGTCAAGGGTCAGGAGCAGGTGAAGCGTGCTTTGGAAATTGCAGCAGCTGGCGGACACAATCTTATCATGATAGGCCCTCCAGGAAGCGGAAAGAGCATGCTGGCCAAGCGATTGCCAAGTATTTTGCCACCTTTGACCTTACAGGAGAGTCTCGAGACTACTCAGATACATTCTGTGGCTGGACAACTGAAGGCAGGGAGTTCGCTGATTGCTAAGCGTCCTTTCCGTAGTCCACATCACACCATATCGCAAGTCGCTTTGGTAGGAGGCGGACAGAATCCTCAACCAGGTGAGATAAGTTTGGCCCACAATGGAGTCCTCTTCTGTGATGAACTTCCTGAATTCCAAAGATCCGTTCTCGAGGTCTTGCGTCAGCCTCTCGAGGATCGCGTCATCAATATATCTCGAGCCAAATATACGGTCACCTATCCATGCTCCTTCATGTTTGTGGCCAGCATGAATCCCTGCCCTTGCGGCTATTACAACCATCCTACCAAGCATTGTGTCTGCACGCCAGGTCAAATCCAGCGTTACCTGAACAAGATATCAGGCCCTTTGATGGACCGTATCGATATTCATTGTGAGGTCCAAACCGTACCCTTCTCCCAGCTCTCGAAGATGCAGCCAGGTGAACCAAGTGCCAGCATACGTGAGCGTGTCATAGCTGCCCGTAAGATACAAACGGAACGTTTCAGTTCCCTCCCTATTGGCGAGGGCGGTGCGAGAGGTCGTATACATTGCAATGCCCAGATGACAGAGAAGATGCTTCGCCAGTTCGCAGAACCAGACGCCGCCTCCTTCGAGATGCTTCGCATGGCAATGGAACGTCTCAAACTCTCCGCACGTGCGTATAGCCGCATCTTGAAAGTGGCCCGCACCATTGCCGATCTCGAAAGTTCAGAGAAAGTCCAGAGTCATCACATTGCCGAAGCCATAGGTTATCGCAACCTGGACAGAGGAGATTGGGCAGAGAGATAATAAGAAACTTTTCAGAAAATTTCCTAATAATAAATATTGGTGTCCGCTAAATCTTTTGAGCCATACACAAATTAAGGTCGGTACCCTC
>CAMKMK010000065.1 GCA_946413885.1 uncultured Prevotellaceae bacterium | reverse complement strand
AGGGCGGCATCGTGGCTGTGCTGGTCGATACAGGATTCAACGTGAAGGACCTGCAGGTCGGAAAACCCAATGAAGCACCCACCGCAGAGCGCGACGTGGAGTTCACCGTAGCTCAGGTATTCAACAATTCATTCGGATCGTTCAGCCGCTCATGTCCTACGGGTGAGTTCGAAATTTTCTTCTCCGTGGGTACCGTCTATGGTTCGCCTACATTGCAGCTGCCTTATCCTGACGACGACGGTCACAAGCGATACAGGATGGGGACTATCCGTCTGACGGACTAAGCGGCAGGAGAGGGGACGCGACACGTTGTGTTGGGGATTTCAACGTGTTAAGTCTTGCATCTCAACGTGTTGTCTTTCCCTTCTCAACACGTTGCGTCGTTGCAGGCGACTGGTGTCGCGTTTGCGCAGAGGTGTAAAATATTTTCAGTATCTGTAATAATTTTTCATAAATAATTAGAGGTTGAATTAGTAGATGATGTAATGGATTGTCAACGGAATGTTTCATGTTTCAAAGTTTCATTTTGGTTTTTGATTAAGTGTTTCCTGATAGAGTGATTCAATTTTTATATTATATATTATATATCTTTAGATATATAATATATAATATAAATTTTTAGCCTTCTTTATTTTTCTAAGATGAAATTTGAGAAATCGAAATGAAACTTTGAAACTTTGAAACAAATTGGTGCAGTATCACTAAGAATCGAATACATTGAGAATCAATACCTTATCTATAAATCTCCCGTAAACACTACTGAGGTAATACGTTGTTTCCGTTATGGAACGCTCTGAAATGAATGGAAAAAGTAAAGGAATTTCTGAATTTCGTGGAAAATTCTCTCTGATTTGTTTGGAATTCTTGGAAAAAATTCGTACCTTTGTATCGTAATAAGAATGAGAGAGATGAACGGTATGAACATAGCTAAGATATGCGTGGCAACCCTGACGATGGTAGTGCTGATGGGCTGCGGCGGCAAGCAGGAAGGACAGAAGATCGAGCCCATGAGGGTGAAGACGGAAACGGTATCGATTGGCACTCCCTCCAATGAGCGCACGTACGTGGGTGTGATAGAAGAAGGTTCGAGCACGTCGGTCAGTTTCGTTGGGACGGGGACGGTGCAGCGCGTGGCAGTCAACGAAGGGCAGCACGTACAGCGTGGGCAGTTGATAGCCCAGATGGACCCTACGCAATGCAAGAACACGCTCGCCAACTGTGAGGCTCAGATGCGTCAGGCAGAGGATGCCTTGGAGCGCATGCGCCAGTTGCATGAGGCCGGTTCGCTGGCCGACATGAAGTGGGTGGAGACGCAGAGTCAGGTGGAGCAGGCCCGCGCGATGCATCAGATGGCGAAGAAAGCATTGGCTGACTGCTATATCTATGCACCCGTAAGCGGCGTGGTGGGTAAGAAGATGATGAACGCGGGCGAGACGGCCCTGACGAGCCAACCTGTCTGCACGATCCTGAACATCAGGGGAGTAAAGGTGCGTGTGAGCATACCAGAGAAGGAAATAGCCGCCATCGCTCCCAACACGGTCACACGTATCGCCATCGACGCGCTGGGCAAGGAGTATGTGGGAGGCAGGATAGAGAAGGGTGTGGAGGCTGACGCCATGACTCACACCTACGACATACGCATCGCTTTGGACAATCCTCACGAGGAGATTCTGCCAGGCATGGTGGCATCGGTCGTGATAGACGAGGAGAAGAAAACGGAAGTTGAGGGCGGCATGAGTGTACCCCTGTCGAGCGTGCAGCAGACGGCAGGAGGCGAGAGATTTGTCTGGGTGGTGCGAGATGGCAAGGCACATCGCCAGCCCGTCGTTGTGGGTGAGGCAGCTCAACGTCGCATCCTGGTCATGGAGGGACTGCGTCAGGGCGATCGCGTCATCACGGAAGGTTATCAGAAAGTAGGGGAGGGCACGGATGTCACTGAATAGGTCGAACTGGGTTGAGTGGCCGCTGAGGAACTATAAGATCACGGCTCTGCTGATAGGGCTGCTGACTCTCTTTGGGCTGTACGGAATGTACGAGATGCCCAAGGATGAGTTCCCTCCCTTCGTGATTCGTCAGGGTGTGGTGATCGCTGCCGCTCCAGGCAACACAAGCGAGGAGGTGGAGGCTGAGATAGCCCGTCCCCTGGAACGCTTCCTGTTCACGTATAATGAGGTGAACCGTGCCAAGACGACCACCACGAGCATGAACGGATTGTGCCTGGTGATGGTGACCCTCAACGATGACGTGATGAACAAGGACGAGGTGTGGTCGAAGATAAAGCATGGACTGAACGAGTTCAAGCCAAGCCTGCCCAGTAGTGTGCTCGCCCTGATTGCCAACGATGACTTTGGCGACACGTGTGCCCTGCTCATTTCCGTGGAGAGCAAGGACCGCAGCTACAGGGAACTTCAGCAGTACAGCGACGACCTGGCAGACCGCCTGCGCCGCATCCCATCCGTGAGCAACGTGCTCCAGTACGGCAACATCAAGGAACAGATCACGCTCTATGTGGACAGGGAACGTCTGGCTGCATACGGAATCGGGCAGGGCAGCATCGCCCAGATGCTCAACGCACAGGGACTGACCACGATGGCTGGCCAGATCTCCACCCAGCAGCAGAACCTGATTTTCCATATCGCCTCCAATCAGAAGAGTGAGGAGGAGGTCGCCAACCAGATCATCTATTCCGACCCTTCAGGCAAGACGGTGAGGGTGAGCGACATAGCCCGTGTGGTGCGTGAGTTTGACACCAGCAACAGCTACATCGAGCAGAACGGCAACCGTTGCGTGCTCCTCTCGTTGGAGATGACCAGCGGACACAATATAGTAAGGTATGGCGAGGAAGTGGATGAGGTACTCGACGAGTTCCGCCAGACCTATCTGCCTGAGGATGTACGGATGAGCCGCATTACTGATTTGCCTCAGGTGGTTCGCTACAGCGTGAAGGACTTCCTGATGAACCTGATAGAGAGCATGATCATCATCGTACTGGTGATGCTTATCCTCTTCCCTTGGCGCTCTGCCGTGGTGGCTGCCACGACCGTTCCCCTGAGCACTTTCATCGCTGTGGGATTGATGTATGTGTTCAACATTCCGCTCAACATCATCACCCTGGCGTGTCTGATTGTGTCGCTGGGTATGATTGTGGACAACAGTATCGTGGTCATCGACGGCTATCTGGAGTATTTGGGGAAAGGCTATGACCGTAGGGAAGCTGCCGTCAAGAGCGTAAAGCAGTATTTCTTCCCCATGCTGCTCGCCACTGTCTGCATCTGTGCCATCTTCTATCCCATCATCTTTACCCTAACAGGTGCTGCAGGCGACGTGGTGGACATTTTCCCCGTCTGCATGACAATCAACCTGATGGTCAGCCTTGCCTTGGCAGTCTGTGTGATGCCAGCTTTGGAAGTAGGGCTTATCAAGAAAGCGACCTCTGCCCGCACGGAACAGGGCAAGAAGAGCGTGACGGACTATGTGCAGGCGTTCTATGACAAATGCTTGCGCTGGAACTTCCGTCATCCCTGGCTCACGATCCTCATCGCTCTCGTGCTGGTGGGCATAAGCGGTATCATCTTCCCCAATCTGAAGAGGCGCCAGTTCCCCTTTGCTGACCGCAATCAGTTCGCTGTGGAGATATACTTGCCTGAGACGGCTGGCTTGGCAGAGACAGAGGAGGTGGCAGATTCCATTCGCGACGTCCTGCTGAACGACAAGCGCGTGTTGAGTGTGACCAGTTTCGTGGGATGCTCTTCCCCTAGATTCCACATCGCCTACGCTCCCCAGATGGGTGGCCCCAATTATGCCCAGCTGATTGTGAACACGCCTGACATCAAGACGACGGCTGCCGTGCTCGATGAATACATGCCCCGCTACAGCAATCACTGGCCACAGGCATACGTCAAGTTCCAGCAGATGGATTTCCTCGACGTTCCCACCTACGAGTACCGTTTCTATGGCGATAATCTCGACTCCATCCACCAGGCAGCTGAAATCCTGATGGCTGAGATGAGAACCATCCCTGAATTGGAATGGGTGCATACGGACTTCGATTATCCTCATCCCATCGTAGATATCGAGTTGGACCCTGTGGCAAGTGTCCAGTTGGGAATCAACCGCACGACAGCTGCCCTGCAACTGATGGCCCAGTCCAGCGACCTGAATGTGGGTAGTGTGTGGGAAGGGACGTACGAGCTGCCCATTGTCGTCAAGAGCGAGCCAGACAAGGAACTGCAGACGGTGGACGACGTGAAGAATGTCTTCGTGGGCACTCAGAGCGTACCGCTTCGACAGGTAGCAAACGTGCATCCCACCTGGACAGAGACTCGGATCCTGCATCGTAATGGTGAACGCTGCATCAGCGTGACGGCCCAAGGGAAGCGCAATACCCTGGCTCTGCCCATCCAGAAGCGCATCATCAAATTCATCAGTCACATGGACCTCCCTGCTGGAGTACGTTCAGAGATAGGAGGAGAGACGGAGCGTAACAATGAGATAGTGCCTCAGGTGGCGGCAGGATTGTCGCTTTCCCTGGTGGTCATCTTCTTCTTCCTGCTCTTCAATTTCAAGCGTTTCGACATCACCTTCCTCTCCATCGCAGCCATCGCCCTTTCAGCCCCTGGAGCCATGATAGGACTGCTCATCGCCAACCGTGTGCTGGGACTTACCTCACTCTTTGGTTTTGTCACCCTGATGGGAATCATCATGCGCAATGAAATCCTCATCTTCGAACACGCTGACCAGAAGAGGGCAGAGGGGATGTCAGCCCGCGATGCTGCCTTTGATGCAGGCAGACGACGCATGGTCCCCATCTTCCTGACAACGGCCACCACAGCGGTAGGCGTGATTCCCATGATCCTTGGCCAGAGTTCCTTCTGGATGCCTGTGGGTATCACCATCTTTGCTGGCGGAATAGGTACGCTCATCCTGGTAGTCACCGTTTTGCCTGTCGTTTACTGGAAGATTTATGAGAAAGGAAAACATCAGAAGATAGAATGATGAGAAGATACATAATTGCAGCATTGACGCTTATCCTGGCACTCAACCTTCAACAGAGCCGTGCAGAGGAGAATGCAGGGAGGATCCTGACGCTTCCCCAATGTCTGGAACTGGCTCGACAGAACAACAGGACCCTGCAGAACGCAGCCCTCGACATCCTGGCAGCCAAGGAACAGAAGAGCGAGGCATACACGAACTATTTCCCCAGCATATCTGCCAACGTGATGGCTTTCCAGACCTTCGACAAAATCATCATGGGCGATGGAACCTACCCACAGGAGATCATGATGCTGGGAGAACAGTTTGCACAGATGATAGGGCAACCTTTCTCTTACGACGAACTCAACAAAGGCTATTCAGCCACCCTCTCAGCCGTCCAGCCCCTCTATGCTGGCGGTCAGATCAAGGCAGGCAACAAGTTGGCAACCATCCAGCAAGATGTCCTTACCCTGCAACGCCAACTTACTGAGAAAGACGTCCTTCAGCATGTCACAGAAAACTACTGGCAGATAGCCATCCTGAAATACAATCTCTCTACCATCGCGGCTGCTGAGAAGCAGATAGAGAACGTGTTGAAAGACGTGGAACAATACGTTAAGTCGGGCGTCACAACACGTAACGCTCTCCTTCAGGTGAAGCTTCGCCAGCAGGAACTTGCCAGCAACCGCCTGAAAGTGGAGAATGCAGATCATGTCCTGAGGATGCTGCTTGCCCAGCAAATAGGCTGTCCCTCAGAGAAGAAAGACGGGTCGGACCTGATCGATATCGATGCCTCAGCGACTGAAGCTGTAGATCCCAGCAGCGTCTTTGTGCCTTCCTACGAGGCAGCTCTGCAGCGCGAAGAACTCCAGATGGCACATTATGGAGTGGATGCACAGAAATTGCAGATCCAGATGGAGCGAGGCAAGAACCTGCCTTCGCTGGCTGTGGGCCTGATGGGCTACAACGCAGGATTTGGCGGCCTCTCGAAGAACGTGAAGGATTATGCGCAAACCAATATGACCAATGGACTCGTCTTTGGTACGCTCTCCGTTCCCATCAGTTCATGGTGGGGTGGGACTCACGCTATCCGTCGCCAGAGAATCCGTCTTCAGCAATCGCAGAACCAGGTCCTCGATGCGCAGGAACAGCTTCGTATCGACATCGAGTCAGCTTGGTCGAATCTGGTGGAAGCCTACAAGCAAATCCAGATTGCAGAAGCCAGTGTGGAGGAGGCAGCAGAGAACCTTCGCATGAGTACTGACCAGTATCGTGCAGGATCAGTAACCATCAGCGACTTGCTCGATGCAGAGACGCTAAACCGCAAGGCTCAGGATCAGCTCTCGCAAGCCAAGGTGACCTATCAAATTCGTCTCGCTGACTACCAGCGCAAGACACGTTGAAAGAAAGAAGATAGAATGTGTAAAATTTTTTTCGTCAATGATTTATAATCCTTTGTTGAACTTGAAAATTAAATAAGATAATGAAGAAACTTTATTCCATTTCATGGCTGTTCAGCCTTTTGGTTGCGATGTGTATCGCTTCGTGTTCAAACAAATCTCCAGAAACACCCAAGTTCGCAGATTGGGAACTGGACTCATTGACAATCCTTCCCTCCAGCACGCCTGCTGAGACATACGGGGCAAAGGGAACGGAGATAACCCAAAAATGGTATCTCACGATGTACTACAAAACAGAAAAGATTGTGGAAAGTGAAGTGGATTCCACTTTCTATCTGGAGTTCCTGCCAGACAACACTTTCACCCTGAGTATGCCTGATGGGCTGTTGCCCGTCGTGATGGAAAACCTCCAGGCCATGTTCCCTGAGGAATATCTGACGCCTGGCACGCACACAGGCAAGTACACGTGTTACGATACAGAGTGGTGTGGATGTACGTGTGATGGCAGTTTTGGTGTGGTATTGAGTGACAACAAAAACAAGGAATTGTGCCGTTGCGCCTTCATCTACATCACTACTGATGCCACCTCTTTCACCCTGAAGAAAGTAATCATGCCAGATCCTGATGAAGATGTCATCCTGACGGATGTTGAACTGAAGCTTCACAACACCTTGGAATAATCAACAATCCCCTTTTTCCTTGCTTCACATCAAAAAAATGCTTATTTATTGAAAAATAATGCGTTATAAATTTGTGATGTTGAAAAGTTTATGTAATTTTGCACGGTTTTTCGAAAGATAACATTGATAATACTAAAAAAATAAGGAAATGACAAAAGTTGAATTGGTTCGTGCTATTAGCAAGAAGACCGGAATTGACCAGCCTACAACCTTGGCTGCAGTGGAAGCAATGATGGAATGTGTAAAAGAGTCTCTTATCGAGAAAGAGAACGTTTATCTGCGTGGTTTTGGTACCTTTGAGTTGAAACATCGTGCACAGAAGACTGCTCGCAATATCTCAAAGAACACCACTCTGGTAATCAAGGCTCATGATATTCCTCATTTCAAGCCTTGTAAGGAGTTCATGCAGGCTGTATCAAGCAAATAGTCTTTTTCTTTAATGGCGAAAAGAAAGCCATCAAAAAGTATCACCCTCGACGATTACGTCAGGGCAAGCAAACGTGGAAGTCGGGAAGCAGAGCAGGAAACGCTTGGACCCGGCTTCCATTCGTATTCCAGGATTCACAAGTCACGAAAGACATACACACGTAAAGTGAAGCATAAACCTTCTGGAGGCAGAGTTGAAGAATCATAACACTCCCCGCTGAAGAATGTTGTCTTATAAATATTATTAAAGATGTATAGAAAAATTATCCTGTGTCTGGGCATTCTGGTTTCTCAATCCTTGTTGGGGCAGAATCAGCTGATAGATTACGTGAATCCCATCATTGGCACGAATGGAATGGGACATACCTTCCCTGGTGCCTGTGCCCCGTTTGGCATTGTACAGCTGAGTCCTGAGACAGACACGATCCCCCACAACCTGGATGGAAAATACCAAGCGAAGGTTTATGAATACTGTGCTGGATATCAGTATGGCGACAAGACCATCGTGGGCTTCAGCCACACGCATCTGAGCGGAACAGGCCATTCAGACTTGGGTGATATCCTCATCATGCCTTTCACAGGTAAAATCCATACTAATCCAGGTACCAGCGATAATCCTGATGGAGGCTATCGAAGCAGGTACAGCCATGAATCTGAGAAATGCCGTCCTGGCTATTACGAGGTGAGACTTGACGACTATAATATCCTGGCACGATTGACAGCCACTCAACGCGTGGGCATCCACGAATACACGTATCCTGCCGATGAGGGCCAGTTCATTCTTGATTTGGGTAGTGGTATCTATAATTATGAGGGCAAGACGCTTTGGACATATTTGCGAGTAGTAAACGACAGCCTGTTGACAGGTTATCGCATCACGAATGGGTGGGCTCGCCAAAACTATACTTATTTTGCCATCTCTCTTTCAGAACCAATTAAAAAGTATGGGTATGAGGATCGTCAACGCATGAAGTACAATGGTTTCTGGCGCAAGATGGATATCCATCACAATTTCCCTGATATGGCTGGACGTGAGATGGTTGCCTATTTGGGATTCGATCTGCCAGAAAGCCACAAGTTGACTATTCGTGTTGCTCTCTCTGCCGTCAGCATGAGTGGAGCTTTGGCTAATCTGGAGGCAGAAGCAGGCGAATCAAGTTTTGACGACATCAAGGAGCAGACTCTAAAAGAATGGGCAAAGGAACTAAGTATCATCCAAGTAGAGGGGACTGATGACCAGAAGGCTCTATTCTATACATCGCTTTATCATACGATGATAAATCCCTCCGTTTATATGGATGTCGATGGGAGTTATCGAGGTAATGATATGGAGATCCACAAGGCAAACGGGTTTACCAATTACACTATTTTCTCCCTGTGGGACACGTATCGTGCAGAGCATCCATTAATGAATCTGATTAAACCTAAGCAAGGAGCTGACATGGCTCGAAGCATGGTGGAGATACAGAAACAGAGTGCCCTGCATATCTTGCCTATCTGGTATCTGATGGCCAATGAAGGCTGGTGTATGAGTGGATATCATGCTGTGTCTGTGCTAGCTGATGTTGCCACAAAACTGGGTTTTGAAAATAGCCGAGAAATACTGGATGCAATGAAAAGTACTGCAACGTCGAAATGGATGGAAGGTATGACGGATTACATCAAGATGGGATACGTGCCTTACGACCGTTGCTCTACTTCCGCCAGCAACACTCTTGAGTATGCTTATGATGACTGGACCATCTATAAGACTGCTTTGGACGCTGGTGATGAAAAGACAGCCCAAGAATTCCGTCAAAGAGCCTTGAATTATCGCAATGTCTTCAACCCTGCCATCGGACTTGCCTGTCCAAAATACAAAGATGGATCATGGAAAAAAGATTTCTCTCCTCTGCAGACTTATGGAGAGGGATTCATAGAAGGTAACTCCGCCAATTACTCATTCCATGTACCTCATGATGTGAAGGGGATGATTGAATGCTTTGGCGGTGAGAAGAAATTCATCGAGAGATTGGATGTGCTGTTTGCAGAAGATTTGGACAAGAAGTACTATGAGGACAACGAAGACATTGAAGAAGAATGTCTGATGGGTGGCTATGTACATGGCAATGAACCCAGTCATCACATCCCTTATCTCTACAACTGGACAAGTCAACCTTGGAAAACGCAGTATTGGTTGCGCGAGATCATGAACAGAATGTACATCAACGATATTGATGGCCTGCATGGGAATGATGATTGTGGCCAGATGTCAGCATGGTATATTTTCACAGCGATGGGGTTCTATCCTGTATGTCCAGGTTCTGACCAGTATGTGCTTGGAGCTCCTTATGTGCCTTATGTGAGTTTAACTCTTCCTAATGGCAATGTCTTGGAAATCAAGGCTCCCAAGGTAAGTGACAAGAACCGCTACGTGAGAGAGGTTAGATGGAACGGTAAGTCTTATGACAAACTCTACGTATGTCATAAGGATTTAATGCAAGGTGGAACTCTGGAGTTCGACATGGGTAGTTCTCCCAACAAAAAGAGAGGAATCAAGCCAGAAGCTAAGCCATATTCCCTTTCTGACTGAAAGAGAATTCGTGCATGAAAGAAAAGTCTTTGGGAACACTCTCAAGGACTTTTTCTGTTAAATGGATTCAACATATTGTTTGGGAGCAGTAAATTCCACAAGAAGGATACAAAAGAGGTCAGTTTTTTCTTGTAGAAAGAACATTTGTTGTCGAAAAAAACGTTTGGGAAAGATATTCCGCAAAAAAATTAGGATAAATGAATAATTTGTATTAACTTTGTGGCATAGTATAGATTAATGTATACATGTACTTTTTTTAGGAAGCACCTTGTAGTTTTTGATTTGATTATGAATATTAGGAAATATATATCTTTGTTGATTTTCTGTTTCATGTGCTCTATATCGTCTTTTGCTCAGAGCACGATGACAGATCAACAGGTCTTGGACTATGTGAAGCAAAGTTTGACAGCTGGTAAGACTCAGGAAACGATTGCTTCTGAATTGGCAGCGAGAGGTGTGAATCGTGCTCAAGCGCAACGTGTGAAGAAACTCTTTGAGAAAGAGAACTTGGGTTCTGGCAGCAAGAAGAGTGTAGGGCAGGATACTCTGAGTCGTGCGCACTCAACAAATGATGCATTGCGCCAGAAGTCTGCAAACGAGATGGATAGAATGCATTCCATCATGGATGATAACCTAAGTGATCAGATCCCTGTTGATGAGTCTAACAAGGTGTATGGAAGAGATCTTTTCCAGAACAAGAAATTGAATTTTTCTCCCAGCGAGAATTTAGCTACGCCACG
>CAMKMK010000064.1 GCA_946413885.1 uncultured Prevotellaceae bacterium | reverse complement strand
TTTACTGATATCTATTGGAAATAGGTGTCAGATGTAGGATATGATAAAGTTTCAATACAACAAGACGTCGCTCCAGCATATAGAGAAGAGCCTCAAGATGCGACAGCGCACCTTGCCGATCATCAAGAGCAAGGAGACAGCGTTGCGTCTGGAGGTGAAGAAATGCAAGACGGAGGCCGATGAACTGGAGAAGAAACTGCAGGAACAGATTGCTGGCTACGAGTCGATGTATGCTTTATGGGGTGAGTTCGACACCTCGCTGGTAGCTCTCAAGGATGTGGAGTTGGATGTGAAGAAGGTGGCAGGCGTTCGTGTTCCTGTCCTTTCCAATATCCGACTGGAAGTGAAGCCTTTTGGTCTCTTTAGTTCTCCCAAATGGTATTTCGACGGCATCAATCTATTGCATGGTTTGGTAAAGACCGCTGTGGAACGTGAATTCGTTTTTGCTAAACTGGAGCTTCTGGATCATGCCCGCAAGAAGACAACCCAGAAGGTGAATCTTTTCGAGAAAGTGCAGATTCCTGGATTCCAAGAGGCAGTACGCAAGATAAAGCGCTTCATGGAAGACGAGGAGAACCTGAGCAAGAGTTCCCAAAAGATTCTGAAGGCTTTGCAGCAGAAAAGAAAGGAGGTTGAGGCATGATTGAGAAAATGAAGAAACTCACCTTTCTGGTGACCAACAAGGAATATGAAGGTTTCTTGGAAAATCTGCGCGAATTGGGTGTGGTACATATCCAACAATTGCAAGAAGGGGCTTCCAGCCCTCAATTGCAGACAGCTTTGGACGAACAGTCTCGCTACAATCAGGCTCTGCAATCTTTGGAGACAGCTTCCAAGACCTATGAACTGGATGAGGTCCCTGTAGAGGACATTTACCGCACTTCTCCTGCTGTACTTTTGAGACATGTGGAAGATTTGCAAACAGAGGATGTTAAGATTCAACATGAGATTGATGCAGCCCAAAAGAACGTGGAGGTTCTGGAACCTTGGGGCGAGTTCAATCCAGAGAGTGTGGCTCGTTTAGCAAAAGACGGCAACCTGCAGATCTTTTTCTGGCGCTCTAACACAAAGTTTTTCAATCATCAATGGGAAGAGGAATACTTTGCTACTCCTATCAGTGAATTCAGTAAAAACACCTATTTCATCACCTTTAGTAAGGAGAAACCTGATATTCATGCAGAACAGATATTCTTGCCTTCTGGTACTCTAAATCAGTATCAGATTCAGTTAGATGAATTGAATACTCGATTGGATGCTTTGCATGGTGAGTTACTATACATCAACAACAATCTGCATGACATCTTTGAGAAAGGAGAGACTCAAGCCAGGAATGAAATCCAATTGAGACAAGTCCGCTTGAGCGATGAGCGAGTAGCTGGTGATGCACTTCGTCTCTTGATAGGTTGGGTTCGTGCTGACAAAGCCGACCAGCTAACTGCTTATTTGGATGGTGCTCATATTTTCTACGAGATGGAAGATCCTGATTATAACGATGACGTACCCATTCAGATTTCGAATGGCTCTTACACACGTTTGTTTGAGCCTATACTGATGATGTATTCTTTGCCTAATTATCACGATATTGACCCATCCGTCTTCTTCGCACCCTTCTTTATGCTGTTCTTCGGCTTATGTTTGGGTGATGGAGGTTACGGATTGCTGGTTCTAATTGCAGGAATCATCATGGCAAGGAAATGCAAGGGTGATATGCAGAACTATGGAAGACTGGCTGTTTGGCTGGGATTGATGACTGTTATCTGCGGATTGCTTACGGGTACTGTTTTCGGTATCGACTTGACACAGCAGGATTGGGCTATTCTGGCTCCTGTGAAACCTTATTTCCTCAACGATAATGGAATAGGGCCTATCTTTGGTTATTCGCCTTTGATGGTTATCTCAGTTTTCATTGGTTTGGTTCAGGTATTGCTTGGTATGGTACTGAAGGGATGCAAGGCCGTTAAGAATTATGGTTGGCCCTATTCTGTCAGCACATTCAGTTGGGTGTTTGCAATCCTGAGTGCTTTGGCCCTTTTTGGTCTTCCTGCATGTGGCGTGGCAGTTCCTTTAATTGTTCAATACGTTCTCTATGGTGTGATTGGAGTGAGTGTTCTTGGAATCTTCCTCTATAACAATCCAGGCAGTTACAAGAAACCTGCTTTGGGTGTGCTAAGTAATCTGGGAGGTGGCATCTGGGCCACTTATGGTATGGCTACCGGTTTGCTGGGTGATTTGTTGAGCTACATTCGTTTGTTTGCATTGGGCCTGACAGGAGGCGTTTTGGGTGGTGTGTTCAACTCGCTTGCGTACAATATGACAGAGTCTTTTCCGTGGTTCATACGCTGGCTCCCTATGATAATCATCCTGCTTGCAGGTCATGGTATCACTTTTGCATTGAGTCTGATTTCAGCCTTTGTGCATCCCATGCGACTTACCTTCGTGGAATTCTTCAAGAATGCCAATTTCGAGGGTGGTGGAAAAGCATATAATCCTTTCCGTATTATCAAGAACAATAAACAATAACAATTAAAAATAAACAAAACATTTATGGAAATTTTTTTAGCTTATCTGGGCGTGGCATTCTGTGTAGCCCTTTCTGGTATCGGTAGTGCTTACGGAGTAACCATTTGCGGTAATGCTGCTATTGGTGCATTCAAGAAGAACCCTTCTGCAAGTGGTTCTTATATGGGTCTTGCAGCCCTGCCATCATCTCAAGGTCTGTATGGATTCGTTGGTTTCTTCATGCTGAACGGCAAGATCACTCCTGAGGTAAACATGCCAACCGCATGTGCTATCTTTGGTGTGGGTTTGGCTCTTGGTCTTGTTGCCTTATTCTCTGCTGTCCGTCAAGCAAAGGTTTGTGCCAACGGTATCAGTGCAATAGGTGCTGGTCACAAGGCTTTTGGTACTACTATGATTTTGGCGGTGTTCCCAGAGCTATATGCTATTCTGGGTCTGTTGGTATTGATCCTGACTTCTTTACATCTTCCTTTCTAACTCCAATAGTTACCAATAAAGAAAACTGAATTTCCTTTGTGATGTAGGGAACCAGAGTTTTCATCTATTTCTATCACATAAAAAGATTTATGGAGAAGAATTTCAAGAGGACAACCGTTACGTCTGCTTTGCCATATGCCAATGGGCCAGTACATATAGGTCACTTGGCTGGAGTGTATGTTCCTGCTGATATTTACGTGCGCTATCTGCGTCTGAAAGGGCGTGATGTCATTTTCATTGGTGGCAGCGATGAACACGGAGTTCCTGTGACCATCCGTGCCCGTAAAGAAGGCATTACCGTACAGGAGGTTGTGGATCGTTATCATTACCTGATAAAGGATAGTTTCGAGAAGTTTGGAATCTCATTCGATATCTACAGCCGTACCACCAGCAAGACCCATCATAAATTGGCAAGTGACTTTTTCCGCAAGTTATACGATGAAGGGAAATTTGTGGAACAAGTGACTGAACAGTTTTATGACGAAGAGACCAATCACTTCCTGACAGACCGTAATATCCGTGGCGAGTGTCCTCGTTGTCATAATCATGAAGCTTATGGTGATCAGTGTGAGAAATGTGGGGCAACACTTTCTCCTGAGGAACTCATCAATCCTTTCAATGCTGAGACAGGACATCCTTTGGTAAAGCGAGCCACCAAGCATTGGTACCTTCCTCTTGATCAGTATCAACCTTGGCTTGAGAAATGGATTTTGGAGGAGCATAGGGAATGGCGCCCCAATGTTTATGGTCAGTGTAAGAGTTGGTTAGATGGCGGATTGCGTCCACGTGCCGTGACCCGCGATTTGGACTGGGGTATACCTGTTCCAATAGAAGGTGTAGAGGGTAAAGTCCTTTATGTTTGGTTCGATGCCCCCATCGGCTATATCAGCAATACCAAGGAACTATGTGATGGTAATCCAGAAAAGTATGGTAGCTGGGAGACTTGGTGGAAAGATCCAGAGACTCGCTTGGTTCACTTCATTGGCAAGGATAACATCGTATTCCATTGCATAGTATTTCCTTCTATGTTGAAGGCTCACGGGGATTATATCTTACCAGATAACGTGCCAAGTAATGAATTCCTGAATCTGGAAGGCAACAAGATCAGCACCAGCAAGAATTATGCTGTATGGCTTAATGAATATTTGGAAGAACTTCCCAATCGTCAGGATGAGCTTCGTTATGTACTTACTGCAAATGCTCCAGAGACAAAGGATAACGACTTTACTTGGGCAGACTATCAAGCTCGATGCAACAATGAATTGGTGGCTGTCTATGGGAATTTTGTCAATCGTGCCTTGCAACTTACTCAGAAGTATTATGAAGGTGTAGTTCCTGCCTGTGGTGAATTGAATGACTATGATCGTGAGACTTTGTCTGAGTTCAAGAATGTAAAGGAGAATCTTGAGTCTTTGCTCGAGAACTTCAAGTTCCGCGAAGCACAGAAGGAAGCAATGAACTTGGCTCGTATTGGCAATAAATACATTGCTGACAGTGAGCCTTGGAAGGTTATCAAGACTGATCCAGAACGTGTAAAGACAATTATCTATATCAGCCTTCAGCTGACAGCTAATCTTGCTATTGCTTTCGAACCTTTCCTTCCCTTTAGCAGCGAGCGTTTGCGTAAAATGATTGACATGGAGAGTTTCAGTTGGGAGCAATTGGGAAGCACTGATTTGTTACCTGCTGGTAAACAGTTACCAAAACCTGAATTGTTGTTCACTAAGATAGAGGACGATGTTATTGCTTTTCAGATGAAGAAACTTGAGGATACAATCAAAGCCAATGAGGCTGCTGAGTACAAAGCTGCTCCAGTTAAAGATATCATTCCATTCGAAGATTTTGAGAAACTGGATATTCGTGTGGGACTGGTGAAGGATTGTGAGAAAGTGAAGAAAAGCAAAAAGTTACTCAAGTTTACCCTTGATGATGGCAGTGGTGAGGACCGCACCATTCTGAGTGGTATAGCTCAGTGGTACGAGCCTGAGCAACTCATAGGTAAACGTGTACTTTTCATTGCAAACTTAGCTCCTCGCAAGATGATGGGAGAAGAGAGCTGTGGCATGATTCTGAGTGCAGTAAACTATAACGGAGATCTTAGCGTAACCACCACGTTAGATGACGTGAAAGGTGGGAGTCAAGTTGGATAGGACCCTTAAATCACGAGCTGCAAAAGGCTTCCTTTGGGGAGTCTTGAACAACGGAACGGTGCAACTCTTAGGTGTACTCTTTGGCATTGCTATGCTCCGATTGCTTGACCCTACGGACTATGGCAAGTATGCCAAGTTACTCGTTTTTGCAACCATCGCAAGCACTATGCAGGAGAGTGGTTTCACTGCGGCACTTTGCAACCTCAAGGAACCTACTCATCGCGATTACAATGCAGTCTTCTGGTGCAATGTGGGTATTGGAGCCATTCTATACTGTATTTTTTTCTTCTGTGCGCCTCTCATTGCCAACTTTTATGGCGATGCTGATTTGGTGTCTCTCAGCCGTTATCTTTTCTTGGGTTTTTTCATTAGCAGTTTGGGAACAGCTCAGAGAGCTTACCTGTTCATCCATTTGATGAATCGTGAGAGTTGTATCATTGCTATCACTAGTATCCTCATCAGCAACATCGTTGGTGTCACTATGGCTTGGATGGATTGTGCCTATTGGGCTCTTGCTACTCAGAATATCCTGTTCATACTCGTTGTCGCTGTGATGAATTGGTATTACTCTCCTTGGCGTCCTTCCTTCAGGATAGATTTGCGTCCAGCTTGGAAAATGTTTGGTTTTGGCAGTAAACTCTTGCTGACAAATATCGTGAATCGACTTAGCAGCAATGCTTTTGATTTCTTGTTGGGTAAATATTATGGCGATCGTCTAACAGGAATTTACAGTAATGCCAGAAAGTGGGACGATATGGGCAGCAATACTATCAATGGGATGCTCGTTGGCGTGGCTCAACCCGTACTCTCTCAGGTACGTGACGATCAGGACCGCTACCGTCAGGTCTTTCGCAAGATGCTACGTTTTGTCTCCTTCATTTCATTCCCTTGTTTGTTAGGATTAGGCTTGATAGCACATGAGTTTATTCTTGTTGTGGCTGGTTCCAAATGGGAGGCAAGTGCTGAATTTCTTACAATGCTAAGTATCTATGGTGCTATCTTCCCATTGCTTACTTTATATAGTCAGATGACTATCAGCAAGGGACGTAGCAACATTAATATGTGGTGTACCATTTGTCTTAGTGCTTTAGTGTTGATAGGACTTGTTGTGCTGTATCCCTATGGTCTTCATGCGATGGTCATCTATTTCATAACGCTGAACGTTTTGTGGCTCTTTGTTTGGCAGTATTTCGCTTGGCGGTTGATACGACTTAGATTATGGGATGCTTTGAGGGATGTTTTGCCTTTCCTGTTTATTAGTGTGGCTGTGATGGGTTTCACATGGTGGATAACACAGCCAATCCAGAATACATGGCTTCTGCTTATCAGTAAAGTCTTCATGGCTGCTGTGCTCTACATCAGCATCATGTGGCTTAGTGGTGCCCGCATCATGCAAGAGAGCATTAGTTTTCTGCGTGGCAAGACTGACATATAGAATTACATTTGTTACGAATGAATATAGCATACTTGATATCAGCTCATACGGATGCTTCTCAACTGAAGCGTCTTATTGACGCTTTGCATCCTGATGCACAGTATTTTATCCATATCGACCAGAAGAGTGACATATCCGCTTTTACCTCTTTGATATCTGGCGAAAACATTCATTTTATCCCAGCTCGGATAGATGTTCGTTGGGGTACGATGAATGAGGTACATTACCAGATGGCTCTTTTGCGTGCTGCCGTTTTATATCCTGATCATTTCAATCATATCTTCTTCCTAAGTGGGATGGACTATCCTTTGTGGAGTCCAAAGCAGATTACGGAGTATCTCGAAGGTCAGAAAGGCAAGGAAATATTGCAGGGATATTGTATGGATACTGACTTGTTGAATGATCAACAGCGTGATTTGTATACCACTGAGCGTCCTTTCAAGCAGAACAAACGATGGGGAATCCTTCTTCGTAGGATAAAGCGTTTTCTGGGTATGCGCAAGTCGCTGCATTTTAGAGTAAAAGGTCGTCGATGGAAACTCTATAAAGGCAGTGCTTGGTGGTGTATCTCACAAGAGTTGGCTTCTCATTTACTTGACTATTATGATCATTACCCAGCTGTACAAAAGTATTTTGCCAATAGCTTTTGTCCCGCAGAGACACTGATTCAAACCATCGCATTCAATTCTCCTCAGTGGGCCAATCGCTGCATTCTCACAAAGGGGCCTTATCCTGGTTTGGATGCTTTGACTCCCCTGCATTTCATCGACTACAATCCTGTCATCAAGATATTGGATGAGTCTGACTATGAAAGATTGGTTGAAAGTGGAAAGATGTTTTGCAGGAAGGTTGTTTCTGGTAGGAGTGATGCTTTGGTCTCTTTGATAGAGGCTTATAAACAACAATACAAGTAAAAATCTTTTTATGGAAGAGGCCACGCAGATACATTCTGACCAAGCTATGGAAGCATCCAAGCCCCCTCGTTTGCAGTGGTTGGATGCCATGCGAGGCTTCACCATGATACTTGTTGTGGCTTATCATGTGGCTCAGATGGCTTTTGGAGAGAATGAAAAGACATCTTCCTCTTTACCTTTTCTGGTTCTTTTCCGCATGCCTCTTTTTTTCTTTGTTAGCGGTTTCCTGGCTTACAAAGTAACTTTCCAATGGAACTTGAGTAGTATTGGACATCAGCTGTGGAAAAAGTTTCTTGTACAAGTCATTCCTACTTTGGTGTTCCTAAGTATCTTTATCATCTTGCGCAAGGGTGATTTCTGGGCCAATTTCACACATATCCTTTCACTCTCCACGAAAAGTGGTTATTGGTTTACATGGGTTTTGCTTCAGATGTTTGTCATCTATTATGCCATTGGACACCGTTCGTGGGCTGTTTGGGCGATGTGGCTGATTTCTGTTGGCGTATATGCTACCCTTTATATGCCTAAGGTTTTCACCTATCATAAAGCAGATTTCTTTCAAGCCTCCAGTTTAGTGCTGACCATGAAATTCATGCAGTTCTTTTTGCTTGGCAATCTTGTTCATCGTTATTGGGATCGAGTGCAACGACTCTTTGCTGCTCCCTGGTTCTTCCCAACAGTTACTGTTCTGGCATTTTTCTGTTGTGCAGACATTTTCCGTTGGCATACTTTCAAGTTTATGTGGACAAATCTTCCTCGCACTCTTGCCATGTATAGTCTATTGATGATGGTTGTCATGTTTTTCCATTACTATCAAGATTGGTTTACCCGTGAAACCTGTATGGGGCGCACGTTGCAATATGTTGGAACCCGCACGTTGGATATTTATCTGATTCATTTCATCGTGATGCCAAAGCTTACGTTTGTTGGCAAGTGGCTCAATGCGAACCAACCCAATTTCTTGATTGATATTATGTGTAGCCTGATAGTTGCTGTACCTGTGATAGCTCTTTGTTGTCTCATAAGCCATATTCTGCGTGTTAGTCCTTTTTATAAAAAATATTTGTTTGGAAGATGAAAAAGTTTTTCTTACTCAACCTTATGCTTTTGCTCAGCATGGCTTCTTTTGCCTGCACCAGTATGCTCATTTCCGGTAAGCGTACCCCTGATGGACGTCCTCTGTTGCTTAAGAATCGCGACACTGATAATTTGCGCAACTATGTTCTCTCGATGCAGGGAGAGAAATATCGTTTCATGGGTATGTGTGCAGACTCTGATACTGAACATATCAATGTGTGGAGTGGTCACAATGAAGTGGGATTTGCAATTATCAACACAGCTGCATATAATTTGAATGGTGAAGGTACTGATCATTCAACCAATATCCCATCTGCCAGTAGACGTGGAGTACGCTTATATGATGAGGGTTATATCATGCGTCAGGCTTTGGCGAAATGTGCTTCTCTTCAGGAATTTGAACAGTTTCTGGATACGGTGACTCATGTAGACATTGATGCGAATTTTGGCGTGATAGATGCTTTGGGCAATGGTGCTTATTATGAAGTAGGTAATACGGGCGATGTGGAACGTTTCACGGTACGATATCTCAAGTTTGACGTGAACGATCCTTCTGTAGCTCCTGAGGGTTATATCTTGCGTACGAATTTTGGAGTATCAGGAAACAGGAAAGAGGATAAAGGTGTTTGTCGTTTTATGGCAATAACAGAATATATGGCAGCCCAGTCAGAATTCAGCGCTCGCAAGTTTGTTACTGAGATTCCTCGCTTGCTGAAACATGGATTGACTCATCTCGACATCCATGATTTTGCTCCTGCCGATCGCGAGACTCCCACTTATTTTCCCTTTCGTGATTTCATTCCTCGCTACATTACCAGTTGCGTACAATTGATTCAGGGCGTAGCACCTGGTCAGGATCCTTCACTTTGTGTGGCTTGGACCATCGTTGGGCATCCGTTCACTACCATTGCTCTGCCTCTTGTTCTCCATCCTGAGGTCACTTTACCTCGTATGGTCACAGCTACGGATGATGGAGGTTCCCCTCTCAATCATTGGGGATTAGCACTCAAGGATCAACTCTTTACTTTGGATTGTGACAACAGTCACGACTATATCAATGTAGCCTCTCTTTGGAACAAAGCTGGTACGGGTATCCTGCAGCAGATTCTTTCTTTGGAAACCAAACTTCTGGATGAGGCAGATCCTATCCTCAGTCGTATGCAGAAGAAAGGTCGCGTAAACCCCAAATCCCTCCAGAAATACTATGATTGGGTGGATGAGGAAATCACAAAGGCGTATAAAGAGTTTTAGTTCGTCAGGACGTCTTTCTATAGGTCTGTTCAGGAGTTCTTTCTCAATCGTTTCAGGTGACAAAAGAGAAGGTTGCCGTCATCGTCATGTAGATGCATCCCGTTTCCTTCGCAGTAGCGGAACATCTTGCAATCCTCACATTCTCCCCGTCGAGCCCATTCACGCTTTCGATAATCCTCGAAACGATTGTTCCACACGTCCATGAAATCATCCTCGTATATGTTTCCCTGCTTGTGATTGTATCGGATGCTCAGACAAGAGGAGATGCTTCCATCAATAAGCACACTGGCTGTGGTAATGCCCGCTTGGCAGATATATAGGCGGTCGCGAACCTTAGCCTCATATTCTCCCAAGAATCCCTCGCAGGCATATTCCGTATGGATTTTCCCTTCCTTGCGAGTTTCTACGATAAAATCCATCAATCCTCTGAAGTCGTTGTCTGATAGTTGTAGCTCGTTGTATCTGGCAGCACGCCCTACGGGGAAGATCGTGAAAATACGCCAATCCCTGACTCCCACCTCGTAAATCATGTCTCGAAACTCATGCAGATAGGGATAATTGCGTTGGTTCACACAGGTTACAATGTCCCACACCAAATCTTTTGTCTTGGTTAGGAGGCGAATGGCTCGCAGGGCGTTTTGAAAGCTCATCTTGTGACCTCGCATCCAATTGTGGTCTTCTTCAAATCCGTCCAGACTGATGGTGATGCTCCTCATGCCAGCCTTCACTAAGCTTTCTAGTCTTTCTTCTGTGAGCAACATCCCATTGCTGACGATACCCCACGGATATTCCCTGCGATAAAGTTCCCTTCCCACGTACTCGATGTCTTTGCGAATGAGCGGCTCGCCTCCTGTAATGATAATCATCAGCTGATGAGTATCCACGTGAGGGCTGATACTGTCAATCACGCGAAGAAAATCTTCAGCAGGCATATCTTGTACTAAGGAGTCCTGCTTGCAATCGCTTCCGCAATGCAGACAATGCAGGTTGCAACGGAGCGTGCATTCCCA
>CAMKMK010000063.1 GCA_946413885.1 uncultured Prevotellaceae bacterium | reverse complement strand
TGGGCGAGATTGTTCTGCTCGAGGATGCCCAGATGATGAAGGAGGCAGAGGTTGTGGCCAAGATCGCTCAGATGGAGATGAAAGCCGACACCTTTGTATATAATGCTGATGCTTTCCGCCTGCCCGAGGGCTCGAACTTGGAGGAACTGGTGAAGAAGTTGCCTGGAGCTGAGGTGGACGAAGATGGCACGATACGTATCAACGGAAAGACTGTGAGCAAGATCATGGTGGAGGGCAAGGATTTCTTCGAAGGAGATACCAAGATTGCCATGAAGAACTTCTCGTCGAAACTCGTCAAGAAGTTGAAGGCTTACGACAAGAAGAGTGACTACACGCGCATCACGGGCATCGATGACGGAGAAGAGGAAACCGTGCTGGATCTGACCGTGCAGAAGGGTGCCAAGGAGGGTTGGCTTGTGAATACGGACGTGGCTTACGGCTCGTATGATCGCTATTCCACTTCCCTTAGTATACAACGCTTCATGGACAACTACCAGATATCCATCATGGGTTCAGCCAACAATACCAATGACCGTGGGTACGGCGGTGGTGGAGGTCGTGGCGGATGGGGCGGCGGAGGTATCGTCAAGAGCCAAATGGCTGGAGTGAATGGAGTTTGGGAAAACGGCAAGCAAGAGTTCACGGAAGGCTTCATGAGAGTGGGAGGCAATCTTCGCTGGAACCATTCGAGTTCCACATCTCTATCAAAGACAAACAGCGAGATGTTCTTGGACAATGTAAACTCCACTTTCAGCAACAGGATGAACCAGTCGGAGAACAACAGGATGAACATTGGCTCGCGCATCCGTTTCCAATGGATGCCAGACTCTCTGACACATATCTCGTTCAATCCCAACTTCTCGATCTCCAAATCTGACGGCAATAACTCCAGCCATAGCGTCACCTTCAATAGTGATCCCTACGAATTCATGAGTGATCCGCTCAACGAATACAACCTCGTGGGTAATACGACCATTCGTGACAGCATTGCCGTGAACGATAATGTGCGTACCAGCATGAGCGATAACAACAGTAAGAACGCAGGATTCTGGGCACAGGTGAACCGTAGACTGGGAAAGCCTGGACGGAATGTCACGTTGGACGGTGGAGCAGGCTATACCAAGAGTGAGAACACTTCTTTCAGCCGTAGCGAGATCAATTACTTCCAGCAACATCGAAGCGATTTCACCAACCAGTATATTCCTTCGCCCAGCACCAATTACGACTGGCGTACTCGTCTCAGCTATTCAGAGCCTATCATTGGAGCATTGAATATCCAGTTCAGCTACCAGTACCAGTACCGCTACAGCGATAGTGACCGCAGCATGTACAGCATAGATAGCCTGTTGACCAAATACCCTGGCTATTACACGAAAGAACAGCTTTATTTAGGTTACATCCCAGGACTTGACAGCTTGGACTATATCCGCAACTTAGAGAACAGCCAATATGCCACTTACAAGGAAAACAATCATGAGGCCAGCGTAATGTTGCGCTATAACGTAGGTGAGAACCGCGTGAACTTTGGTGTCAGCTTCCAGCCTCAGACCACCCACATGGACTATGCCAAGAACCTGCTGGACACCACCGTTGTGCGCCACACCTTCAACTGGGCTCCGCGTATCGACTATCGTTGGAAGTTCAGCAATACTGGACAGTTGCGTGCTTGGCTGAACGGATGGATGCAACAGCCTGGCATCACCAGCTTGCTTGAGGTAACGGACAGCAGCGACCCCTTGAACGTCAGCATGGGTAACTCTGGACTGCGCAGCAGCTGGAGCAACAACATGAGGGTGGAATACAACGACTATATCCCTGCCCGCCAAATGGGGTGGCATGCCAACGGATGGTTCAGCCTAACGAAGAACAGCATCAGCAGCGCCACTATATATAATACGGAGACGGGTGCGCGATATACTCGGCCCATGAACATCAACGGTAACTGGAACACGAACGGCAACGTGGGCTTCAACTCGGCTCTGGGTAGCAAAAAAGCCTTCAACTTCAATACGAACGCCAGCATAAGCTACAACCACAACGTGGGCTACATGAGCAGTAACAGCGACGGCAGCAGTTGGGGAAATATCTATCGGCCGGACGGTTCCGTCGATATGGACTACATCTTCAGTACCGTCGCCCTGCAGAAGTCAACCACGAAGAATACGAATCTAAACGAATGGATGCGTATTAATTACCGCAACGACTTGCTGGAGGTAGGAGTGAACGGAAATGTTAACTACTCGCATGCCCGCAACGACGTGCAGAAGAGTGCCAATCTGGACTCTTGGAACTTCAGCTATGGTGGCTATTTCCAGATCAACACACCTTGGGGTATGGCTCTCACCTCCGATCTCAATCAACAGAGTCGTCGTGGATATGAGGACGCAAGCATGAATACCAATGAGCTCATCTGGAATATGCAGCTCAGCCAGAGTTTCCTGAAAGAAAGGGCAGCAACGGTCAGTTTACAATGGTTCGATATCCTGCGTGAACGCAGCAATATCAGCCGTAACATCAGCGCTTACTCGCGCGACAACACTTGGACGAATGCCATCAACAGTTATGTGATGGTACACCTTATTTACCGTCTTGATTTGAGAGCCAACAAGAATCAGAATCAGCGTGAAGGCTGGGGCGGCAGTGGTCGTGGCGGCTGGGGCCGTGGTGGTGGTGGCTGGTTCTAAGCGTTTTTTGCTTTGAAAAAGGAGAAGTTCACGCTCCCGTAGGCTCTGTGTTCCACGAAGTTGGGATTATGCGTGAAATCGTTAACTTTTCCATGTTCTAAAACGAAGAGCCCGTCTTTCTTGAGCAATCCATGTCCCATTATCAAATCAGGTAACTGGTCCAGTTCGCTTAGTGTGTAAGGTGGATCGGCAAAGATGAAATCAAACTTTTCATGGCATTTTTCCAGGTATTTGAAAACATCTCCCCGTATGGGTACGGCAGCTGTGTCCTGCAGTTTTTCGATGAATTTGCAAATGAAGTTGTAATGCAGAGGATCTTTCTCCACAGAAACGACTCTGCTGCATCCTCGGCTCAGTAATTCCAGTGTGATACTACCCGTGCCTGCAAAGAGATCGAGCGCCACAGGGCCTTCCTCGAAGTCGATATAGCCCAACAGAACATTGAAAAGACTTTCTTTCGCAAAATCCGTAGTAGGACGAGCCTTGAAGGTACGAGGCACATCGAACCGACGTCCCTTATATTTCCCTGTAATTACTCGCATGTCTCGATGTGAAGGATATACTTGTGGAGATTCGTTAGAAGGTTTTCCGAAGCTCCTTTCAGGATACATGAGTTCTGCTCATTCTTTAGACCCAATGTTTTCCATGCATACAAGATAAAGTAGAGACGGTCTGCATCCGACTCAATAAAGTATGAGCATGCAAATTGCAGTTTTCCACGATGGAAAGTGCAGATGAAGAGTTGGGTTTGCTCTATGAAAACGTAGTATCGAACCAATTCTTCGGAAGAATTCTTTTCTCTCTCAGCAACATTCTCCAGATAACGTCCCTCGATGCTTTGGATTTTAGCATTGGGATAAAGTTCCAGTATGGTTTTCTCCACATTGGCATCCAGCGCATAAAGTTCCACAACTTCCAATCCACTCAGAATCTCGTAGTGAATCTCGTCATCTCTGAATCTGTTTTTGCTGAAAGTGAGACGATAAAGGGATGGATATTCCTCACGTCGGAATTCATCGAGTGGGACACGTGTGATGGAGGAACATACCATGACTTCCACCTCCTCGTATTCGTAGTTCATGATACGAGGTCGCTCCAAAGCCTTTCTGAGAGTCTGATGAGGCTCCTCTTCCTGATTAACTACAACATATTCTTCCTCCAGGAGCTTGCCATTTAATGTGTTGTAGGTATATAAAGAAAATCCACCCGTGAAAACACGGATGGATAATCTATATGATTTCAGAGATTTACTCCCAGTTACCTGCATTATTGTTCCAGTTGTTACCGGCTTCACCAATCTTCAGACCTGGGAATGCACCCTTGGCTTCTGCTTCTTCCTGACGGTTGTAGATCAGGCGCTTGCCCTGTTTACCCATGCCCTTGAGGAAAGAGCTGTCAGGAGCATTGCACTCCATTACCTGGATAATGCTACCAGAACGTGTCGTGTTGGGAACTGCAATCAACTCAAAGGTATCACCCTGAGAGAAAGGAATGTAGCGCATGGAATCTGCAACGAAACCTTCGTAATTATAAAGTGAGTCTTGCAAGGGAACCCACACGGTATCACGACGGAAGTCTTGCAGACCATTGGCGGCGATCTCAGCAGCATCACCTCTGTTCACGATGGCTGCAGCTTTAGACTCGGTCAGACCCTTGTCCATCTGCTCATCGCTTAATACACCCTGTTTCATTACGATGGGTAGCTTGCCGTTCTTTACGAAGTCAATCAGGACTGACCAATCTGAACAATACTCACCCTCGTGTTGAAGTTTGTAAGCTTCCTCAGCAGAACGGATTTCAATGAGGCGTGCCTTAACAACGTTTTCACGTGCAGCTACCTCAGCATTGAAGTCTTGATCGTCGCGGATACTACGCCAGCAAACGAAGAGCATAGCCAGAACGCATACTCCCAAAATTGCATTAATTACCTTTTTCATGACAATATTTGTGTTTTATTTTATAAATTCGCATCACAAAAGTAAAAAAAGTTCTTTAAATAATCGATTTTTCTGGCATTTTTTTGCAAAAGAATTATGATAACTGGCGATTTAGGTAGCTTAATTTGTGCAAATTTTACTCACGAACCAACTTTGCAGCAGCAAAATGTGATAAAAATGTGGTGTGAGTTTCTTCTCTCGCGAGACGATAATGAAATCTTTCTTCTTACGGGTTATGCGGGTACAGGTAAAACGTCACTTTTGGGCGCTTTGGTCAAGGCAATGAAACAACTGAAACAGTCTGTGATTCTCCTTGCCCCCACTGGTAGGGCTGCCAAAGTGTTCTCTTTGTATGCTGAAGCGCCAGCCTATACCATTCACAAGAAGATATATCGCCAGAAAACTTTTATGGAAATGGATTCTTTTCAGGCCAACGTGAATTTGCATAAGCATACACTCTTTATTGTGGATGAGGCTTCCATGATTGCTAACGAGGGCTTGGCAGGTTCTATGTTTGGTTCTGGCCGATTACTTGATGATTTGATACATTTCGTGTATTCCTGTGAGGGATGTCGCCTTCTTATGGTTGGGGATGTTGCTCAGTTGCCTCCTGTGGGTGAAGAAGAGAGCCCTGCTCTCAGTCCACAGTTTTTGGAAGGTTATAATCTACATGTTCGTCAGGCCACGTTGTCTCAGGTGGTTCGTCAGGTGGAAGAGTCAGGTATTCTGTGGAATGCTACCCAACTGCGTACGATGCTTCATAATTGGGATGTGTTTGAATTTCCCCAGATGCGGATTGATGGCTTTCCTGATGTCCATGTGATGCCTGGAGATGAATTGATAGAGGCTTTGGAGGATAGCTATTACCATTGCGGTCAGGACGAGACCATTGTTATCACACGCAGCAACAAGCGGGCCAACATTTTCAATCAAGGTATCCGAGGTCGAATTCTGGGTTACGAAGAAGAATTGACCAGTGGGGATCAGGTGATGGTATCCAAGAACAATTATTTCTATAAATTAGGGGAAGGAGAGGGGACATCTTTCATTGCGAATGGTGATACGGCCATTGTGCGTCGATTCCGCAATGAACGTTCTCTCTATGGGTTCCGTTTTGCTGATGTGATTTTACGGTTTCCTGATTATGATAACATCGAGGTGGAAGCTACGGTGTTGCTCGACACGCTAACGAGCGAAGCATCGTCACTTACCCATGAGCAGCAGGAACAACTCTTTCAGGCTATCTGGGAAGACTATCCAGAAATCACCAACAAGCATGACCGCATCAAAAAAATAAAGGAGGACGTCTATTACAACGCCCTCCAAATAAAGTATTCGTATGCTGTCACTTGCCATAAAGCTCAAGGAGGACAATGGCAACGGGTTTTCATCGATCAGGGATATATCACTGAGGATATGCTTTCACCTGACTATTTTCGTTGGCTCTATACAGCCATTACACGAGCGACCGATCAGGTGTATCTTGTCAATTGGCCTAAAGCTCTGCTAACTCAATAATTCTATCCACAGCATCTTTTATTCCATCTGGATTCTTCCCGCCTGCTGTAGCGAAGTGAGGTTGTCCACCACCACCACCTTGAATCAGTTTAGCAGCTTCGCGGACAAGATTACCTGCATGTTTTCCTTCCTTCACCAAATCATCACTTAAACTAACGGTCAATGAAGGTTTGCCATCTGCTAAAGCACCCAGTGCTACCAAAAGTTTCTCAGGGAATTGAGCACGTAACTGGAACGCTATGTCCTTGGCTGCCTGTGCACCCAAAGGAATCATGCCAGAAATCACTTTGACTCCCTTGATGTCGAGAGCTTTCTCTGTCAAATTCTTTCGAATCTCCACAGCCTTCTGAGCCTTGAACTCATCCACTTGCTTCCTCAGTTCTGCATTGTCGTTGATGGCTTTCTGGATGGTGACAAGCAGGTCAGGAGCATTATTGAAGAGACCACGCAAGTCTGCCATAAAGTCTTGAGCTTTGTCCATCATTTCTTCTACAGCCTTACCTGTTATGGCTTCGATACGTCGCACACCAGCTGCGATGCTGCTCTCGCTCAAGATACGTACCATACCTATACGACCTGTGCTGCTAACGTGACAACCACCGCAGAACTCAACACTGGATCCGAATTGTACCACTCGTACCTTGTCGCCATATTTTTCGCCAAAGAGAGCAATGGCCCCCAGTTTCTTTGCTTCCTCGATGGGAGTCTCACGGTATTCTTGTAGAGGAATATCTTCGCGAATCTTTTCGTTCACAATATGTTCCACCTCACGCAGTTGCTGGGGAGTCACTTTCTCGAAGTGGCTGAAGTCAAATCGTAGGGAATTAGGAGTTACTAATGAACCCTTTTGTTCCACGTGGGTGCCTAAGACTTGGCGCAGAGCTTCGTCGAGCAAGTGCGTGCAAGTGTGGTTGGCTTCAATGGCACGACGTTTCTCTACATCTACGCAGGCCATGAATTCTGCTTCAGGAACTTGAGGAATCTTGTCTAAGATATGGATAGAAACGCCATTTTCCTTCTTGGTATCAAGGACCTGGATGGTCTCGTTCTCGTTGACGAGAACACCTTGATCACCAACCTCACCTCCCATCTCTCCATAGAAAGGAGTTTGGTCTAAAACGGCCTCGTAAACAACACCTTTTTTCTGCTTCACTTCGCGATACTTCAGGATATGACAGGTATATTCGGTGTAGTCGTATCCTACGAACTTGCTCTCTTGGTCGCTGAGTACAATCCAATCGCCCATTTCCACTTGTGCAGCATTGCGAGCGCGTGCTTTTTGCTTCTCCATCTCTACATTGAAGCCCTTCTCATCCACAGTCAGCCCATTCTCGCGACAAATCAGTTCAGTCAGGTCTAATGGAAATCCGAAGGTGTCGAATAAGGTAAACGCCTTATCGCCAGCAATCTCTGTCTTGCCAGCGGCGCGAGTCTCCTCCATTACGCCATTAAGGAGTTTGATGCCATTCTCCAGAGTACGCAGGAAGCTGTCCTCTTCTTCCTTCATTACTTTCATGATAAGTTCCTCTTGAGCCTTCAACTCTGGGAATGCATCACCCATTTCCTGTACCAGGGTAGGTATCAAGGTATACATGAAAGGTTTCTTCTGATTGAGGAAAGTATATCCATAGCGTACAGCACGACGCAGGATACGACGGATTACGTATCCAGCCTTGGCATTGCTGGGAAGTTGTCCGTCAGCGATACTGAATGCGATGGCACGCAGATGATCCACAATAACACGCATGGCAATATCTGTCTTCTCGTTTTGGCCATATACGACACCAGCCTTCTCGCCTACAACTTTGATAATGGGTTGGAACACGTCTGTGTCGTAGTTGGAATGTTTGCCTTGGATTGCACGCACCAGACGTTCGAATCCCATACCAGTGTCGATGACGTTCATGCTTAGATTCTCCAGATGACCGTCAGCTTTACGCTCATATTGCATGAAGACGATATTCCATATCTCGATGACCTGTGGATTGTCTTTGTTAACCAGTTCACGTCCAGGTACTTTAGCTTTTTCTTCAGGTGTACGACTGTCCAAATGAATCTCTGAACAGGGACCACATGGTCCAGTATCACCCATTTCCCAGAAGTTATCGTGCTTGTTGCCGTTGATGATGTGATCAGCAGGAACATGTTTCAACCAGAATCTTGCAGCTTCTTCATCACGTTGCAGGTTTTCGTCAGGACTGCCCTCGAAAACCGTCACGTAGAGATCAGCTGGATCCAGTTTCAGAATGTCCACCAGGTATTCCCAAGCCAGATCGATGGCACCTTCCTTGAAGTAGTCGCCGAATGACCAGTTCCCCAACATCTCGAACATAGTGTGGTGATAGGTGTCATGTCCAACTTCCTCCAAATCGTTATGCTTTCCACTTACGCGTAGACACTTCTGACTGTCAGCCCGTTTGCGGGGTTCTGGGTCATGTGCCCCCAAGATGATGTCTTTGAACTGATTCATACCTGCATTGGTAAACATCAGGGTTGGATCATCTTTGATGACCATAGGTGCAGAGGGCACTATCGTGTGTCCTTTCGACTCGAAAAATTTCTTGAAAGAGTCGCGGATTTCGTTTGCTGTCATTGCTTGAATTATCTAATATGTTAACATTCTTTTCAAAAATTGTTGCAAAGATAATTTGTTTTACGTATTTTTGCAAAGAATTTGCTCATAAAAGGGCATTGTAACATCAATTTATGGCACTCAATACAGAGAAGAATCTAAAGAAGTATTACAATATTGGTGAGGTTGCTGACCAATTTGGTGTTGCCACCTCTGTACTTCGTTATTGGGAAAAAGAGTTTCCCACGCTGATCAAGCCCCAGAAGGCTGGTCGCAGTATCCGTCAGTATACAGAAGAAGATATTGAGGATGTTCGACTTGTCTATAATTTGCTGAAAGTTCGTGGCATGAAGATTGCTGCTGCCAGAGAAATCCTTTCTAAGAATAAGGATGGGGCAGCTGATACGATGAAGGTTATCAACAAACTGCAATCCATTCGTGAGGAATTGGTGGGCATTCGCAAGGAAATAGACCAACTATAGTTCCATAGTGTTCCTTGAATTTTAAAGAGTATAATTTTGCTCTCTTGCTTTTTCGCGTACCTTAACTTATTAGAAAAAGACATCCTCACCATATACGAGGCGGATGATTTCTATTCCCTCTATAAATAGTTTTGAAAAAAGGTGGTTTTACCCTTTTTCCCTTCCTTCGTTTATGATAGAAATCAGGAGAAAAGAAAAAAGAGACCTCACATCGGGTCTCCTTTATTTATCGTTGTAATGTCCTCCAACCTGAATGACAAGAACTGTTACCACATCTTCATAGATGTCATAGATAATTCTGTCGTGAGCTGTGATATGCCTTGACCACTGAATACCATTTCCGCTTACCAGCGCTTCTGGTTTCCCAATTCCTTCCCTTGGATGAAGAGCGATATCCTGTATAACCTTTACAAGTTTACTGTATTGGTTAGGATTTGATTTCTTCCATTTCCGAGTAACTTTCTCGGCAGTTGGAGTAAACCGGATCTTGTATATCATAGAGAATCGAGATAAGCTTCTATTTCTTCAGGGGTGCGTAAGGTGACACCTTTTCCCTCATTATATTCTTTTCTTACCTTAGATGCAAATGCATGGAACGATGGAGAGTTCACATACTTCTGAAAAGCAGCCTCCTCATTCTCTAAATCAAAATCTTCAGCTACTGGGGTGAGAACGACATTTCCTTTCCTTGTCTTCAGGTAAACATCCTCTCCCCGATGGGCCATTTCAACATATTTTCCTTGATTTGCCCTGAACTGACTTCCTGTTATCACCGTCATAAGTGTATTTTTTACTGGTTTTCTGCTGCAAAAATAAATAATTAATTCAAAACAAACAAATAAAACGAAATAAATATGGAGTTTACACATTTGGACAAACAGACCACAGCTGTTACGCATGCTGTAATCCAACAGGATGTGTGGGTGATGAGTGGGTGATGAGTCATCGAGCACTCGTCACCCATGTATACCCCTGTTCCTCAATGTATTATAGGGTACGGGTGATGAGTGACGATTATTCGTGCGCTTTGTTGAAATCACACGTTGGGAAATTTGAGAAGACAGAGCAAAAGAAACCCCAGCAAGAAGCGATCCTGCTGGGGGATGAATCATGAGGTTTAGGAGTTTTCTCAGAACAGAGAGGAAATGTCCTTAAAGCAATGAAGTCAACATAGCGGTTAATAAGCACGAATTTTTCTACGAAAGCAAGTCCTTTTCCCATTTTTTATATACCTTTGCAGAGACAAAAGCGAGAGAATCACAAACAACGACACATGTTAACATATTATAGGCACTATGAAAAGCAGAAAGAAAGAGAGTGAACCTAAGAATGAGGTTGTTGCAAATTGTGACAACCCTAACGAGGTGGTCGCAAAATGCGACAACCCTCAAGAAACCGCTCTCAGTCAATATGATATTGAGAAGTTGATTGTTACAGTCCGAGGCGAGCAAGTGCTTATAGACCAAGACATTGCAAGGATTTATGGTGTAACGACAAAACGTCTGAATGAACAAGCAAAACGTAACATTGCTAGGTTTCCAAGCTCATTCCGTTTTGAATTAACCAAGGAAGAAATGAACGAGGTAGTCGCAAATTGCGACCACCTTCAATCCTTGAAATTTCGCCCCACCTTGCCGTATGCTTACACGGAGCAGGGTATAGGCCAACTTTCAACCGTTGTGCATAGCAAAATAGCTATTGAAAGAAGCATTATGATTATGAATGCT
>CAMKMK010000062.1 GCA_946413885.1 uncultured Prevotellaceae bacterium | reverse complement strand
CGCGAAGATGGCCGTGCTTTGGTTTATGATTCCGAAAGGGATGGTATTTGGTCGATTTACCAGACGGAATTGGCAGATAAGGATGAAAAGAACTTCAGTTACTCAACGCAGTTGCGCGAGGAACGTCTGACTGATGGAAAAACCACCAGTTTCCAGCCCTCTTACAGCCCTGATGGCAAGCATGTGGCGTATCTGGAGAATCGTAATGCCATATGTGTTATCAACCTGAAAAGCGGTAAGATACATACCGTTATGGATGGCAAGTACACATATAGTTATAGTGATGGTGATCAATATTTTACATGGAGTCCTGACAGCAAATGGATTCTGGCTGACTACATCGGCACAAGAGGATGGAGCATAGGTGATATTGCCCTCTTACAGGCCGATGGAAAGGCTGAGCCCATCAATCTGACAGAAAGTGGATACAGCGATGGGCATCCTCGCTGGGTGATGGGTGGACGTGCTATGATCTTCCAGAGTGATCGTGCCGGCTATCGTGCCCACGGCAGTTGGGGTGCTGAACGCGATGAATACATCATGTTCTTTGATCCAGAAGCATACGAAGAGTTCCGTATGAACAAGGAAGAATTGGCTCTGAAGAAGGAAGCTGAGGATGGGGACAAGAAGAAAGAGGAAAAGAAAGACAGTACTGAGGAGAAGAGCGAGAAGGTAAAGGATCTGAAGTTTGAACTTACCGACCTGGATACGCGTACCATGCGTTTGACTATGGGAAGCACCAATCTGGGTGATGCAGTAATGGACAAGGAGGGCACCAAACTCTATTATATTGCCCCTTATAATGGAAACAGAGCACTTTGGATGCGTGACCTGAAGGAAGAGAGAAACGAATTGAGACTTCAGAATATCGAAGGGAATCGTTTCAATCTGAATCGTGATTGCTCCATCGCATACTTCAGTGGATACGGAGGTAGCATCAAGCAATTGGAATTGGCTAACTCACAGATCAAAGACATTCCTTTCCAGACGTTCATCAACGTGCGTCCACAAGAGACACAAGCCTATCTCTTTGAACACATGTGGCGACAGACCAACGAGAAACTCTTCGACCCAAACATGAACGGAGCTGACTGGGAACGCTTGCACGAGACGTACAAACGATTTCTGCCACATATCAATAACGGATATGATTTCAGCGAAATGATGTCTGAGCTGCTGGGTGAATTGAATGTCTCCCATACAGGTTGCCGCTATCGTCCTGCTCCCCAATGTCTCCTGACTGCCGAGTTGGGCGCTTTGATTGATGAGACCTACAACGGTGAAGGAATCCGTATCGCAGAGGTGTTGCCTGGAGGCCCCTTGGATACCAAACCTCGTATCCATGCAGGTTCCGTCATCACAGCCATCGATGGCATCAAGATAGAGAGGTCAACTGACTATTTCCCTTTGCTTGCTGGAAAAGCTGGAATCAGTACGCGTCTCACCGTGAAGGGAGAGAAGAAAGACATCATTCTGCGTCCCATCTCAAGTGGGCAGCAAAGTGATTTGCTTTACAAACGTTGGGTTCGCCGTAACGAACATATTGTGGATAGCCTCTCAGGAGGTCGTTTGGCATACGTGCATATCAAAGCGATGGATGGAGAATCATTCCACGATCTCTATCGTGAGCTGCTCTCTGACAAGAATCGTAAGCGTGATGCGGCTATCGTGGATGTCAGACATAATGGAGGTGGGTGGCTTCATAACGATGTGTGTGCACTCCTTTCAGGTAAGAGAACCGTTCGATTCATGTGGCGAGGCCAGTACATTGGAGACGACCCCTACAATCGTTGGGTGAAACCCTCCTGCATGCTTATCTGCGAGGATGATTATTCGAATGCTCATGGTACACCTTGGCTTTACAAGGAATTGGGAATCGGTAAGTTGATAGGAACACCTGTTGCTGGCACAATGACTGCTGTATGGTGGGAACACATTGGCGGCTATGTGTTTGGGATTCCTATGGTAGGTAATTTGGATAATAGAGATCATCTTCTGGAGAATCAGGAACTCATACCAGATATCGAGTGCTACATCACACCTGAGGATCTTCTGACAGGACACGATACTCAACTGGAGACTGCCGTCAAAGAGTTGCTGAAGTAGGGATCAGAAGAGTACCCAATCGTTGCAGAAGTTATAGAATAGAATAAAAACGAGGGGCATACTTGTCGGTATGCTCCTCGTCAACTCTTATAGGTCCGTTTTTGGACTACAATACAATTATCTTACTGCGGAATTACTCTCCAAAGTAACGCTTCAGCAAGCCCTCGAAGCCGCGGCCATGACGTGCTTCATCCTTAGCCATCTCGTGAACTGTATCGTGGATGGCATCCAGGCCAGCAGCTTTGGCAGCCTTGGCGATGTCCATCTTGCCAGTACATGCTCCAGCCTCTGCCTCAGCACGTTTCTTCAGGTTGGTCTTTGTGTCCCATACAACCTCGCCAATCAACTCAGCGAAACGGCTGGCATGATCTGCCTCCTCGAAAGCATAACGTTTGAAGGCCTCGGCAATCTCTGGATAACCCTCACGATCTGCCTGGCGAGACATAGCCAGATACATACCCACTTCGGTGCATTCTCCAGCAAAGTGTGCCTGCAATCCTTTCCAGATCTCTTCAGGACAACCTTTTGCTACACCAATCTCGTGCTCTGTCACATAGGTGTTACCCTCGTTCTCTTTGATTTCCTTGAACTTGCTGGCTGGCACGCCACACTGAGGGCACTTAACTGGAGGCTCCTCTCCCTCGTAAATGTAACCACATACGGTACAAACAAATTTCTTTTTCATAGATTCGCAATTGGTTTTACTAATTAATAATGATTGTTATTATAACATCTCTTTGGCAAATGTATCGCTTTTTTTGATTAGTGCAAAGCAAAAAGTGTGAAATGTTTTAAAAAGTGGGAACAAAATTTCATGGGGTAAGAAAAATGTGTTATCTTTGCGAACGAAATGCGATAGTGGCTCAGTTGGTAGAGCATTGGCTTCCCAAGCCGAGGGTCGCGGGTTCGAGTCCCGTCTATCGCTCATCCAATACGTCAAGATGTCCTGATGTGTTTTTCCCCTATTAGGTGCCACAAATGAGGAAGAAAAACACAACGTGTTGAAACCTCGATTACAACACGTTGAAACCGCAAACACAACACGTTGTCTTTTCCCTTTCAACGTGTGACCTTTCAAACATCACAAATTACTTAGAATTCGTATCCCAAATTGATGTAGAAGTTTGGTTTCTTGGTACGATTACTCCATCCTGCGTGAGCTCCTAACGGGCCAAGGATTGTCTTGTAGTATGCACCAATCTGTGCTCCCCATAGATCGTGACCCTGCAGAATGTTGCGAAGCTTGTCAGCAGATTTGGCATAATTTACTCTGGCTATCAGATATATGCTCTTGACGATACGCTGTTGCGCTTTGAGTTGGGCTGCGATGATTTGGTCATCAACGGGTTCTACGTGTCCGATTCCAGCAAATGGCATCTGCTGATTCAGATAATGCCTAAAATGATTGCCGCCAATGATGTTAGACATCATGGGACATATTTCCTTTCCAAGCAGCAATCGACCATAAAGAAGGGGTTGGAGAACAAATCGTTTGGAAAGAGGGATGGCTATACGCCAGGAGGCATCCGTTGCAGAAAATCCCCAATGATCATTGTATTTGGCGAAATTGTCTGTGTAATAACCAAATCCTGCTCTGAGACGTGAACCACGAGTGGGGAAGTACCAATCATTCTCAGAGTTGTATTGGGTACGGAAATGATAGCTGTAGTAATGCTCATTTTGTGGACGGAATTTCATGTCTATGATGATGTCTGGATCGGTAAGAACTTTGTCCATGTGATAGTATTCCCATCGTCCAAAGAGTGTGCAATTGAAATTACGAACATTGAAGTCCAATAAGGTTGCATCCACATTATGGTAGCTGAAAGTAGTGTTGTAGGTTCGGTCACCATGATTGTAGATGTTGATGTCGTTGTGGTTGTACTCATAAGACAGGCGCAGTTTGGTGAAACTGATTGGATGGAAAATCATTTCCTCTCGTGCCTTGATTCGTTTTCCTAAGCGGACGTTTGTGTCAAAACTGAGTGGCAACTTGGTGTGCATGGGCAACTTGCAAGTGATTAGCAAAGCAGCCATTTCCTCCGTATCGAACCTGGCTCCTATGTTGAATTCTGCTCCTGTCTTTGGTCCTGCCTCGAATGACATGACTTGACCTTCGGGCTGGTGTGTCAGATTGTAGTCGGCACCGTTGTAGAAAAGATCTATACGCATAGAAGTGGTAACCTGTTCTGCACGGTTGTAATCGATGCTGTCACCGTCTTTGAGCGAGAATTTGTTGCGCAGGAATTTCTCGTGATGAGGGTTGATGTTGATAAAATTGAAATGATCCACTTTGTGCTTCTGTGACATCGAGATGGGTTGCTGATCGCGGATGGGTTCCACTTTATAGTCATCGGGCAAGCCCAATTCTCGTCTCAAGGCGACCAGTTCATCCCAATGTCGCATAGCTTCCTCTTCGCCACGACGAATCAGGGTGTCAACCGCCTCAGCGCTGAAACTGGTAGTTCCATAGGGTTTGGTGTCAACACGGATAGGTATGTCTGTAATAGCGAGATTGTCGTCATATTTACGTTTACAGTTTATGTCGATTATCTGACTCACAACGGACATGGTGTTACGCAGGTCTTGTGCGGTCTTTTCTGGTCCTTGTACAGTGGAGCCGATGATATATTCGGCACCCATATCACGAGCTAAATCGGCTGGGTAGTTGTTGCACATGCCTCCATCTATCAGTACCATATCACCCTTTTTGACAGGTGCGAAAGCGGCTGGGATGGACATACTGGAACGAATGGCTTCAGCGAGAACTCCACTATGAAAATCATACTCGTTGTTTGTAACCAAGTCTGTTGCCACACATGCGAATTTGCGTGGGAAAACATCAAAACTGATAGAGTCAGTGTATCCTTCTGTCAAGCATCGAAAGAGCGTTTGCAGGTTTTTCCCCTTGATTATACCCCCTGCAGATATTTGTCGTTTACTAAGAGTAAGATGTTTGCTTAGTATATAGGTGTTTTTCTTCTCACGGTCCTCAATGCTCTGATTCCTTAAGTTCTCATTGTCGGAAAGCAGATAGAGCCAGTCTTGACTCCGCACGATGGAATCCAACTGCTGAGGTGTGTACCCTATACTATAGAGTCCACCAACGATACTTCCCATCGAGGTTCCAGTTACGATATCAACAGGGATACCAGCCTTCTCGATGACTTTAAGAACTCCGATGTGGGCGACTCCCTTGGCTCCACCTCCAGAAAGTACTACGGCTACCTTTCTTCGAGGGACTTCGCTAATGCATGGGACAGTAAACAATATGGTTAGAATGAGGAAAAGAATGCGACGTTTCATAGAGTATCTATTAGTTGAATCATTTACTGAAAACACGTAACTAAGCATAATCTTTTACAAAATTCGAAAATAAAACTGAAATCTGCAAATATTTGCGGGAAATCATATGTGTAAGAGGTGAAATGTTTCCCGTTGCAGTTATTGTACAGATGATTAGAATCGATTTATCTTATTAATGTAAACAAAAAAAGTGCCCCTCTCCGATCCGTCCAGAGAGAGGCACTTATTAAAGATTGTTTAATGTTTGTTTTCTGTTATTTTACGAGAACTTTCTTGCCATTGATGATATAGATGCCCTGACGGGTCTTCTTGACACTTACACCGTTGAGGTCGAAAATTCCACCTGGGAACGCAATTACAGTTTGTTCGGGCAGTTTCTCGATGCCTGTCGGGTTGATTGCCTGATTCCACAGATATTCCACATCCTTGGCCGTGAGGGGCTTGCTGTAAGCGCGCGCAATGGCCACGTCACCATTCCATGAACCATGTGCTGTAGAAAGGCCCGAGGGATCGGCGCCAATGGCAAACCAGTTACAATCCGAGCTTGCAAGCCTGAAGATACCTGGAGCATCCACGGTGTTCTTGAGTTCGCCATCGACATAGACGTAGGCCTTTCCCTCATCGGCGTTCCAGACACCGACGATATGATAGAACTTCTTCGACTCAGGAACGACACCACTGGTGGCCCATCGCCATGTGTTGCCACCAGACGTGGAGACGTTGGGCAGGAAGGTCAGCTCGTTCTGGCGGGCACCGCTGATGGTGGAAACCAGGAAGCCTGTACCGCCGCTCTGCATTGCCGAGAAGGGCTTGGTCTCCGAGTTGGGTATGGTTTCTGGATAGTCGTTCATACAGAGCACCTCGAGGGAGTGACCATTGGCCAAAGCATAGCGTATCTCATCGTTGTGATTGTAGTCTGTACCTTTGTAGAAGTTGGTGGCTACGCCTCCGTAAGGATTCTCGAAGTGAGCCACATAGCGCTGGTAGGTATCGCTGTAGTAGGTGGTTGGTTCGCCGTAGGCTACCACATCACTATGGTGGGGAGATACATCCTCGGCTGTGCCGTCCTCGTAGAAGACCACATCAAATACGTCGGCCTTCGGATTTGTCTCAACTGGTCCTGGTTCAACTGCCTCCCACTCGCTGGCATTGTTGGTAAAGGTGCCGTCGGCCTTCTTGCCGACCTTCTGATGAGAGGGATCGGGCACAGGGAACAGATCCTCGCCCAGTGTCTGGAACCAAGTGGGGTTCTCTGTGTTGCCCTTGTTGAGCAGATAGCACACCTCACCGCTAGCCAATTGCTCGTCGGTAATCTGAGTGCTTTCTTCTGCACCAAAGGCAGTCTTATAGTAGCAATTGTTAAGGATTACCTGTTCTGGAACACGGGCAATGGTACGGCAGCCCTCAGGATTCAATGTGATGTCGCCAATCTGGAGGCAGTTTTCAATTAAGGTAGAACCATTGGTCCAACCCACGATACCGCTTGAGTTGATTGCTTCAGCACCTTCCATTGTACCGGCAAAGACACAGTCTTTGACCACAGCACTTCCGCGATTACATGACATGACACCGCCGTTACCTGAGTCACCCACACAAGTTGAATGTCCGTTGATGAGGGATATGATGCCCGAAATGGTGGTCCTGTTATAGGTGTTGGCTGCTACAGCTGTCACAAACTTGTCGCTGTTATACACCTCACCCTTGATGGTCATGTTTTTGACGGAAGAACCATCCTGCATGTTGTTGATCAGCGCAGCACCACGGGCGGCTCGATGTATATCAACCGTGATGGTGTGATAATTGCCGTCGAGCTCTCCATAGAAGTTCTCCATCATCTGGTTTTCAGTAAAGTAGTCAATGTCTGCCAGAAGTTTTCCATTTATAGCTTTGCCTGCAGAGCCGGCCTTGAGAGCATAGTAAGCCATGTGGGCATTGTTGGCTATCTGATAGACACCATTCTCATCAACGTCGGGAATAAGACCTGTAGCCTTCAAGGGTTCCATAGCAAGAGCTTCCTCGGTGGAAAGGGTACCTTGCTCGTATGCATTGAATATGTTGCCATAAACGGTTTCCATCTGATTATATTCCTCTTTGCTTAGTTTTTCTGCGGTAAAGAGGTCGCTGACGATACTATAGCAGGTCTCGGTCTCATCGAGCAGTTTCACATAGGCGTCACGGCCATCCCAAAACTCGTTCCACAGGGCAGTGAAGGTGCCGATCAAGGTATATTTCTCTTCAGGGGTAGAAGCGGAAGCCACAGCATTCACAGCAGCTTGAAGCTTATCCTTGATGACCCGAGGACAGTTAGGATTCTGTGCGTATTTATCACCCATTTCAGGAACGATGTCAATTATGGCTTGAGCGCGTGCCACCATACAAGCGAGGGTCTCGTCAAGATAGTGGTCGGCAGCCTCAAATGAGCCGGCATAGAGAAGATGAATATTTGCAATACCAGTCCAGTCGGTACTTGCATTGGGGTTGGGGTTTGCGAAGCCAATGGTTAGGGTACCATCCGTTACGTTAGCTACCAGATAATTCTGAGCACGGCCCCCGTTTGCGGCATTGGCAATACTGGTCATGCCATGTATGCCGTATCCAATAACGTTTCCTTCATCGTCAGAAATCTCCAGATCAAGAGAAGTGTCGCTACCATTCTGTGTGAGATAACAGTTTTCTCCGTCCACAGCATCAGCTACAGAGATACGTGTTTCATAAGCGGTAGGCAGGAAGAGACGGTTCTCGTTGAGATACATATTGGCAGCATAATAAGTACTGTATCGATCATTGAAAGGACGATAGGCTGCATTAGCAGTCAATACATAAACTCCGTTCTCCAAACCTGTCAGTGTTTGATACATATCGAATCCACGAGCCCATGTCTCAGCACCGTAATATTCTGTGGTATTGCTCTTAGCAGTACTCGTACCAACGGTTCCAGACCATCCGTTGAAGCCGTCTGCAAAATTGCCATTGGTCAACAGATTGGTAATGTCTGCACCAGGTTTGTATCCGTTCTCGATGGCTGCAGTCAGTTTCTCATCAACCCAGTTGGTCTCAGCGGTGATTTCCTCAGTGGTCATCGTATGGTTCTCCCATACGTAGGTATAAGAACCGTTGGGATAATCCTCGTTTGGCTCAAAGATGTCGTTAAGGTACTGCTCGATGTATTCACGGTCATCACCTTCGAAATCAGTATTTTCCTGAAGGTAAGTTTTGGCATATTGTACACGTTCGTAATAACGTTCATAGGCAGCTACAGAAGTTTCCACCTGATTGCGTAAAATCTTCACAATATCGAACTGTGCTTCCAATTCTTCCTTTGTGCCACCTTCAGTCAAGGCATCCATAGTCTCAAGGGCAGTTTTGTATTCATCCATAAGGCTCTGTGTGGCAAGTACTCCATCAATATACTGAAGACCTTCTTCAACTGCCTCCAAATAAACTACCATGTTGGCCTTATCCTCCTGTTCCTTGACGATATTCCAGAGGACAGCGGCATCTTCACCTGTGAGAGGCTTATCATATACACGAGCGAGGATGATGTCGCCTGTCCAGCCTGCCTCTGCGCCGCTGCCACTTGCATCTCCACCTACACAGAACCAGTTGCATCCTTCGTTAGCAAAACGTAAATCTCCAGGAGCATCTATGGCATTCATGAGTTCACCGTTGACGTAGATATAGGACTTGCCCTCTTCCTTGTTCCATACTCCAATCACATGGTAATAGAAGCCAGCGAGGGGAGTTACACCACTGGTGGTCCATCTCCATGTACTGGCGCCGTCAGTAGTTACATTGGGCAGGAAGGTGAACGAATTCTTGCCGCCTCCATTACCCGTCTTGCATATCAAAAAACCAGTGCCACCTGCCTGCATTGCAGAAAAAGGCTTGCACTCCACGTCAGCGAGAGCTCCTGCGTAGTTAGGCATCACCAGAATTTCCAAACTGTGACCGTCAGCCAAGGCATCACGGAAAGCTTGGTTGTTCTCAAAATTAATCTTGTAGTAACCAGCAGGTTTTGCAGACCAGCTAGTGTAGAAAGTTGCCACATTGCGGCCAAAGGCTGCATTGTAGGCAATCGTCGGACCTTCACCTATGAACTCAACAGTGTTGTTCATGGGCGATACATCTATAGCTGTGCCATCAATGTTGAACTCCACATCCAACAGATCAGCAACAGGTGCATCCTGAGCCGTGGCTGACATCCATGCCACAGATAGGGCAAAACTGCAAAGTAGAATCTTTCTCATAAATCAGTTTTTTAATGTTGATTATACCTAATTTCTATTTTATTTAGTTTGTTATGAACTCTCTTTCAGTGCAAAGATACATATTTAATTATAAAAGTGATATAATTTCACGTTTTTTTTCTGTCAATACTTACGGAATGCTTCCGGATACTGTAAGTCTTGGCTAATCTCTCCTCCATAGCAACGAACCCAGGAACGGAAGCCTGCTTTCCCTTTCTCGATCTCAATGATACGAGCGCCATTAGGCTTCAGATTGTTATAGACCGTATCACAACCGCTGAAGCGTCCGTAGATGAAGAACATGCCTCTCCACTTCATGGCGTAGTCGTCATCGTGATCATGTCCACAAATTATGGCTTGAACGTCACCCATCTCTTTCATTGAGACAAAGAGGCCAGAATTGACGTTAGGGGGACAAGGCTCTTCGCCAAAGTTACCTTTTAGAATGCGATTTGTATCATAACGTAAACCGAAAGTGAATTCAGGTATTGGAATGTGGAAGAAAGCCAGTGATGGAAGGGGGATGTCAGCGTTTTGTGCCTTGAGTTTCTGGCTGCATTGGCGATACCACTGAATTTGATCCCAATGGATGTAGTCGTAGCCTTTCATGTCAGGATTGCCGCAGCTATCGCCTGAGTCAAAAAGATAGAAGGCCCATTCTGTTTTCCCATTTTCATCTGATAAGGTGATCAAATCATTGGAATCGCCATAGATGCCTTCTACGCCCTTGTTCACATTATAGGGCAAACTGCGGATGATGTCCATTACCTCGTGTCGATTCTTGTCGTACTGCCCGTCATGATTGCCCATCGCTACGGCAAAGGGGATTTTTCGCTCGCCAAGGGGTGCCAATATCTCATGCAAGCTCTGCTCAGCTGGTTTGCCAAAGATGACGTCTCCCGTATGGATGACCAGATCAGGTTTTTCTTGATCGAGCATTTCGATGACGTTTTTCAAAGCACGTTCTGAACGCTTGTCACCCGCGATGTAATGCGTATCTGTGAACTGCAGGATTTTAAACTTGCCATCAGGGCGGAAGTGGAAGCGCTGCTTCTCTGTGTTAATCTCTGGTTCCTTCTGTGCTGGTGTCTGAGGAACCTGTTTCTTGCGTGCTCCTACGGATGCTGGCAAGGCCGTAGCCAGTCCTGCCATAGCCGTATTGCGGATAAAGTCTCTTCTTTTCATAATTCTACCAATTATAATTTTATTTCAATCTTTAATCTCCAATGTCCATAGTTTAAAGTCAACCTCGTTAGCTCAGTTCACTTTGAAAACGACAGATGTTTTTAAGTCGCATCCTGAGGGATAGGTTATCTCCAACGCTTCATCGGTCTGTCTCCACGAGAGCTTGCCTTTGTA
>CAMKMK010000061.1 GCA_946413885.1 uncultured Prevotellaceae bacterium | reverse complement strand
AAATCGACAAGGCTGCTGACGCTGCTAAGAAGAAGCTGGGTCTCTGATTATCATTGATTTTTCAAACCAACAGAGAGGCTGCCACCAAATGGGGCAGCCTCTCTTGTTTCTACTCACTCCTGAAGGTGGATGCAGGCAAGTTGGCTCCATTCACCAGATTGGCACGAGTGAAGGGCTGCCAACCATATCGCACCAGTCGAGGATGCTTCACCTCTTTTGCTGTAAGCCTGACCTGATTCCCCACGATCTCAGCCTCAGCTGGATAGTATTCGCCCTCATATTCTGCTATTTCAAACGTGCGAAGAGACTGCCCATCGCTGCTGTGGAGACCTTCTGCATAATCAAAACTGACCAGAGCGGTATTCCCTTCATATTCCACAGAGCGCAACAAGGGACCTGAAGGAACCACGTCTTTGTAACCATACTCATTGTGCAGCGCCCAGACAGCCAAGCGGTGGCCAACAGGTTGCTTCGAGCGTGGGTGAACATCGAGTGAGTCGCCCAAATCGCTGCTGACAGCCATTCCCATGTTTGGCAGGGTATTCAGGAGCCTGCGCTGTGAGTCGCGGAACCACGTCCAAGAGGGACGGTTCAAGCTGGAGAGCTGGACGTAGTAAAAGGGCAACCCTTCGTCGCTCCACGCTTTGCGCCAACTTTCCACGAGTAGAGGGAAGAGCCGCTCGTGGGCATCCTTGTTGTGGGCATTGCTCTCGCCCTGATACCAAATGATTCCTGTGATGGGGAGATTCTTGAGCAATCGTATACTGGATTCGTAAAGATAGCACGGCTGATAAGGGTGACGCTGCAGAGGTTGATGGCTGCTGCCCATATTGCGTTCTGCTCGTCCTCGCACCCAATCCTGGATGAAGTCATTGTGGGTCCAGTCGCGCAGGATCTCAGGGAACTGATTCTCGAACGTAGTTCGATCGATCCATGCTTCAGCAGGACTGCCGCCCACAGCGTTGTTGATGATTCCAATGGGACAATGGAGGCTGTCCTGCAGCTCGCGGGCAAAGTAGTAGCCGATAGCGCTGAAACGAGGAGAGCTTTCTGGTGAGCAGACGCGCCAGACGGGGTCTGTGAAATAAAGCAAACGGTTGATGCTATCCAGCGCTGAGGCTGACCATTCCACATCGTTCGTTCGCCAGCGCGCTTCCAGATTGAGCAGCCGCAGATTGGGGTTGAGGGACTGGGGAATGTCTTTGCTTCCAGTCAAACTTTGCTGCAACTGAAACTCCATATTCGACTGACCTGAGCAGAGCCACAGCTCGCCAGCCAGTATGTCCTCGATCACTCTCTTCTGTCCCTTCGTGCTTACCGTCAGGGTATAGGGCCCTCCTGTAGGCAAAGGCTGGATAGTGACTGCCCATTTTCCGTCCTTCCCTGCCTTCGCATGATGCCGCTGTCCATTGATGCGGACCGTCACCTCGTCACCTTGATTGGCAAGTCCCTCCAGCAGGAACAGGCGGTGGTGAGGCAACACCATACCGCTGCCATAGTAATAAGGAAGCTGCAGCCCCCCATAGTCACCTGTGATGGCACTATAAACCAGTCGAGCCATCAACCCGTAGCCCTCGCGATTGGGATGAATTCCGTCAGGGAACAGTTCAGGTCGATGATGCAGAGGCTCGTAGAAGGACATGAGCTCGCAACCCTTGCGTTGAGCCACCAGTTCGATAGCCTGCTGGATTTCCCTGTGCCAGTCGCGCGTACCGCTTAAGAAACGATGATGGCGGTCAGAGAGTGGAGTGAGCCGTGCCATTATCACGCGGCATTTGGGGTTCGACTTTCGAACTGAATCGATGAGAGCACAATAGTCAGGGATGAACTCGTCCCTGTAATTGGGCCAGGCACGAGGGTCCGTATCGTTGATGCCCAGATGGATGACAGCGATATCGCCATGAAAGTCCATCGCTTGGCGGAACTCCACTTGGTCGAAATAAGGACGGAAGGCACGGCGCAGCAGCGTGGCACCAGGCTTACCAAATTGACCAACCTCATATGCTGGTCCCAACAACCTCTGCAACTGGACAGGATATGAATCCTCAGCAGGATTCTGAAGGCCTGAGCCGTAAGTGATGCTGTTGCCTATGCAACTGACTCGAACAGGACGAGAGGCTCCTGCCCACAGAGCCACACTATACAAGAGGCCAAAAGCGATGAAAAGACGTTTCATGATACGTTTCTTACGAGTTTGCATGACAAAGATAAGGATAAAAAACGAAACGAGCAAATCCTGCATCCGTAATGTCGCAGCAACATCCAGTTTATTTTCCTCGCATGGACTCATCCAAAGCAAGTCCAGGAGTCGACTGGTTCTGACGCAGGCACGAAGGTGGCAAGCGATAGAAGGCAACAACTGAGCCTCTGTTTTGTCAAGATTTCCGACAAGGCCAGCTTCTTCTCTCAACCAAGACTTGATTGTGTCTCGAGCAAGGTTCTCCACACGAAAGGAAACCTCTATCAATTCGTTGAAAATCAACGATTTATAGTACACACAGAATCAAGCAACCCATCCGCAGGAAAGGAAGAACGTGTTGAAACGGGAAACAGAACGTGTTGAATCAGCAAAGATAACACGTTCTTCCTGCAAAGTCAACACGTTGAGTCATTTACGATTTACCAGTTAGGGAGCGGGGGAAATCTCGACCCTGACGAACTTGTAGCCCAGGGTGCGGAAGAGAGCCTCCATCTGGGTGCGGGCGTTTTCCTCAGCACGCTGGATGTTCTCAGGGGTCAGGCAGCGGGCTATCATCCTTCGCTGGGCACGACGGTACAGGTCCTCCTTTGCCTGGGCATCCCACTCGCCATGCTCATAGAAAGAACGGGCACGCGCCTCGTCGATGAAATTGCGGTCGAGCAACTTGATGGGAGGCAGGCGCAGGATGGCTGTGTCGCCCTTGCTGGTAGCCCAATGCTCCTGGCAGTCCTGGAAATCGATGCCCAGGCGCAGGGAACCTTGATAGATGCGTACCAATCGGTCGTCGGGGGTGAACCAGTGGGTGATGGCGGTATCGACCATCTCTTCGTCGGTAATGCACAGGAACTCCCATTCCCCTATCTGCTCGACGGCACGTATCTGGGAGGGAGTCAGGTCTATCTCTTTCTGGAAGTAGGCTTGCACGTTGATGGGCGACGGGATGCCTCTCCAGCAACTCCGTAACGTGAAGAAAGTCAGCAGGATGAGTGCCATTGCCACGAGGCCGAGGATGAATTTCAGTAATTTGATGAGCTTCTTCATAGGGCACTTACAGTTTGATGACGGAACCTTCGTTGTCGTAAATCTCGCGCACCTTCGAGGTGTCCAAACCCTGTCGGAAAGTTATCACGATGTGTTCCTCGTCGTAACCCATCTCCGTCAGCAGGGGGATGAGGGTCTGGGCGGCACTCTCGCGTGCGGTGGTCAGGATGCCCATCTGAGGTACCTGTTCGAGGATGCTTTCCACGCCCTGACGGGTGAAGTCGGTCAGTTCAGCGTCGGTGTAATTCGAACGGAATAGGCTCGTGTACTGGCGGATGCCCTTGTTGTCGACCTTCGAGGCGGTAATGACGATGCGGGGGTCAGGCAACGTGATGTGGATGAAGTCGCCAGAGCGTTCCACGTTGCGCTCCGTGAAGTTGGAGAAATCCACGTAACTCTTCAGGGTGACATCGATGGGGATAGCCACCTTGCGGTCGCCAAGGCTGAATTTCTGGTCGTACTCGAATCCCAGGATGGTGCCCTTCAGGTGGAGCAGGTCATCGTGAGTCACGATCTTATGCACTTGATACTCAGCCGTGTAGAGTCGGTTCTGTCGGCTTACGCGCAACACTAGGTTGACGTTGTCCTTCCTTGCTTGTTCCTCTGCCCTATCCTTCTTGTGACCGCTGCAAGCCATCAGGATAAGTGCTGCCAGGAGTGGTAATATGCGTTTCATGGCGACAAAGATACGTTTTTTTTCCGTACTATCTCTCGCGATTCAATAAATTATCGTACCTTTGCACGTGAATAAATGCTAAAAGACATGCAGCTAAAGTATTCTATCATGGGTTTGATGGCAGCCCTTTGCGTGGTTTCGTGCCAGAAAAAGCACTCCGCAGGGGACGATGCCGTTTATTCTCCCTACGAGGAGACCCAGACAGACCAGATCCACAGGATGACTGACTATGACCTGCAGGATACCACTCGAGTGGGGAGTCACATCTACCAGTATACCATTCATCGCGAGGCAGACGATTCGCTGGGCATCGTCGAGGACGACCTGGGCAGCAAGTATGCCGATAATTTCTACACGCTGAACATCCTTCGCGACGGCTCAGCCTTTTTCTCGAAACGCTTCACGAAAGGGACGTTCCTCAGCCAGCTGACCACAGATTTCCGCAAGTATGGCCTGCTGGACGGCTTCCGCTTCAGTCACTCCCAGGATGCCAAACTCTATTTCAGCGTTTGCGTAAGTTATCCCGATAGCGACATGTCCTCTCCCTTTTTCCTTATTATAGGTCCTGATGGAAGTTTTGCCATCGAGAGGGACAATACGGGAGACATGGAGGATTAGCGGATGAGCGAAATCAAGGCGGTCTTGTTTGACATGGATGGCGTGCTGTTCGACAGTATGCCCAATCACGCCTATTCCTGGAGCCACGCGATGACGCAGTTTGGGCTCGCCATGACGGCAGAGGAGGCCTACATGAACGAAGGGCGAACGGGTGGCGGCACGATCGACATCCTGGCGCAACGTTACTGGCACCGCAATGCCACAGAGGAAGAGAAGCAGCACATCTATGCCGCCAAGACGGAGCTTTTCAACCGTTTGCCTGAGGCAGAACCCATGCCTGGCGCCCTCGAAGCGTTGCAGGCTGTGAAGGATCACGGCTGGAAGATCGTCCTGGTGACTGGCAGCGGGCAGGTGACTCTCTTGGAGCGGCTCAGCAAACATTACCCAGGCTTCTTCTCGCAGGAACTGATGGTGACCAGTTTCGACGTGAAGCATGGCAAGCCTCATCCTGAACCTTACCTCATGGGATTGGAGAAAGCAGGCGTACACGCGAAGGAGGCCTTGGTGGTGGAGAATGCGCCGCTGGGTGTCGAGTCTGCCCACAGGGCAGGCATCTTCACGCTGGCAGCAAATACAGGACCCCTGCCAGACAAGGTTCTGTCCGATGCAGGGGCCGATCTCGTTTTTCGAGGAATGAGGGAAGTGGCAGCCTATATGAAGGCTTTGCCTTAGAGTCTTGCCTTGATGGCTTCGCTCTCTTTCTCGTAACCAGGTTTGCCAAGCAGGGCAAACATGTTCTTCTTGTAAGCTTCTACGCCAGGCTGGTTGAAAGGATTCACGCCCAACATCAGACCGCTGATGCCACAACCCAGCTCGAAGAAGTAAATCAACTGACCCAGATTGTATTCGTCCAAGCGATCCAAAGAGATGCGCAGATTGGGCACGCCGCCATCCACGTGAGCCAACTGTGTACCCAGTTCAGCCATCTTGTTCACCTCGTCCACACGCTTTCCAGCCAGGAAGTTCAGGCCATCCAGATTCTCCTCGTCGTAGGGGAAGAACAGCTCGTGCTCAGGCTTCTCGATGCTGATGACGGTCTCGAAGATGGAGCGCTCACCCTCCTGGATCCATTGGCCCATCGAATGCAGGTCTGTCGTCAGGTCAACGGCAGCAGGGAAGATTCCCTTCAGGTCCTTACCCTCGCTCTCACCATAGAGCTGCTTCCACCACTCGTTCATGAAGTGCAGTTTGGGATGGAAGTTAGCCAGAATCTCTATCTTCTTGCCTTCCTGATACAGCACGTTGCGAACGGCTGCATACTGGGCGCTGGGATTCTCTGCAAAGGGAACGTTCACGCCTGTGGCAGCCTCCATGTCAGCAGCACCCTGGATGAGGGCCTTGATGTCGAATCCAGCAATGGCGATGGGAAGCAGACCCACAGGAGTCAGCACGCTGAAGCGTCCACCCACGTTGTCAGGGATGATGAAGCTGGTGTAGCCTTCCTTGTCAGCCGTTGTGCGTGCAGCACCCTTCTTGGCATCTGTGACAGCCACGATGACCTTGCGTGCAGTCTCCTTGCCGCGCTGTTGCTCACATTGCTTCTTCAGCAAGCGGAACGTCAAAGCTGTCTCTGTGGTGGTACCGCTCTTGCTGATGTTGATGAGACCAAACTTCTTGTCTTTCAGATAGGTAGTCAATTCGTAGAGATAATCCTCGCCAATGTTGTTGCCAGCGAACAGGATGTTGGGATTCTCGCCCTTGTTGGTCAACCAGGCAAAGCTGTTGCCCAGAGCCTCGATCACAGCACGTGCGCCCAGATAGGAACCGCCGATGCCAGCCACCACGACTGTATCGCAATTGGCACGCAACACGTCAGCACAAGCCTGAACCTCATCGAGGAACTCAGGAGTGATGCTGCTGGGCAAGTGGAGCCAGCCAAGAAAATCATTACCAGCGCAGGTGCCAGCCTCGAGAGCCTTCTGTGCTTCTTCTGCCTTTGGAATAAAGGCTGCTATCTGCTCCGCATTCAGCAGAGTCTTGGAATAGTCAAGTTTAATCATATCTTTTACCTTAAAAAAATGTCATGATTCTTCGTTCTAAACCCATTGGGCAATCTGGTCTTGGCTGGGTTTCTCCACTTCCAGCTTGTACTTCTTGATGATCTCGATGATCTGTTGCTGTATCTTGGCTGGAGCGACGCCTTGCAAGGTGCTTACCAGATTGTATCCAGCCTTGCGCAGAATGGGGATGATGTCGCTGGGGATGCCTTTCTCCAAGAAGAGTTCATCCTTGTCGCGGGGTGCCTTCACCTCTGGCTTCATCTGGGGGAAGAACATGACTTCACCAATGGAAGTCTCGCCTGTCATCATCATGACCAGTCGATCGATACCTATTCCAATGCCGCTGGTGGGAGGCATACCATACTGCAGGGCACGCAGGAAGTCTTGGTCGATGATCATCGCCTCGTCGTCACCCTTGTCAGCAAGTTTCATCTGCTCCACGAAACGCTCTTCCTGGTCGATGGGGTCGTTCAGCTCGCTGTAGGCATTTGCCAACTCCTTGCCGTTCACCATCAGTTCGAACCTCTCTGTCAAGCCTGGCTTAGAGCGGTGCATCTTCGTCAAGGGAGACATCTCAACAGGATAGTCGATGATGAAAGTTGGCTGGATGAAGGAACCTTCACAAGTCTCGCCAAAGATCTCGTCGATAAGCTTGCCCTTACCCATCGTGTCGTCCACCTCCACGCCACATTTCTTTGCCACCTCTCTCATCTCTTCCTCGCTCATCCCATCCAAGTCGTATCCAGTCTTTTCCTTGATGGCCTCCAGGATAGGAAGACGACGATAGGGAGCCTTGAAGCTGATGGTCTGCCCATCGACAACGGTCTCTGTCGTGCCGTTCACAGCGAGGCAGATTCTTTCCAACATCTGCTCTGTGAAGTTCATCATCCATTTATAGTCCTTGTACTGCACGTAGAGTTCCATGCAGGTAAACTCTGGGTTGTGGGTACGATCCATTCCCTCGTTGCGGAAGTTCTTGCCAATCTCGTACACACCCTCGAATCCGCCCACGATGAGACGCTTCAGATAAAGCTCTGTGGCGATGCGCATGTACATATCGATATTCAATGCGTTGAAGTGGGTGATGAAAGGTCGTGCTGTTGCTCCGCCTGGGATGCTCTGCAAGGTAGGTGTCTCCACCTCCGTGTATCCAGCCTCATCCAGTATCTGTCGCAGGGTACGCAGGATGGCAGCCCTCTTGAGGAACGTCTCCTTCACGCTTGGATTCACGATCAGGTCCACGTAACGCTGGCGGTAGCGAAGCTCAGGGTCATCAAAGCTGTCATATACCTGGCCGTCCTTCTCCTTCACGATGGGCAGAGGTTTCAGGCTCTTGCTCAGCACAGTCATCTCTTGGGCATGAACAGTTATCTCGCCCATGTTCGTGCGGAAAACATATCCCTTGACGCCAATGAAGTCGCCCAAGTCCAGACATTTCTTGAAGACGACGTTGTAGAGTGTTGTGTCCTCAGGATTGGGACACAGGTTGTCGCGGGTGATATAGACTTGGATGCGGCCCTTGGAATCCAGCAATTCAACGAAAGCAGCCTTGCCCTGCACGCGCTTGCTCATGATGCGGCCAGCGATGCACACGTTGCGGCTGTTCTCAGGTGTAGCAGGAGTACGCACTTCCTCGCCTTCCTCATTCTTCATGAGAGGCAGGTCCACAAAACTCTCCTTGATCTCTTTGCTGAAAGCATTGGTGGGATATTCTGCTGCAGGATAAGGGTCGATACCCAAGTCACGAAGCTGCTGCAGGTTGTTGCGGCGAACGATCTCTTGCTCACTCAATTCCAGTATGTTCATGTCTTTTTGCTCTTTATTGTTTGATTTTGCGCGCAAAGGTACAAAAAAAAGTCGAAAAGCATACCATGAGACGGGCAAAGATGTGTGAAAACAGGTTCTTTTCTTTGTCTGATTGGCGGAATGTTTGTACTTTTGTACAATGATGGCATCCGAATTCTTCATCGAAGACCCTTCCCTGGGTCGTATTCTGGTTCGCAGGAATGCGCGGGCCCGTCGTCTCATTTTCCGCACGGATGACGAAGGAAGCCTTGTGGTCACCGTCCCCTTGCGTTCGTCTGAGAAAACCATTCGTGAAGGTATCCAAACCCTTCGTCCTCGTCTGGAGGGGATGCAGAAGCGGGCAGCTGACAAGCAGGCAGTACGTCAGATTACCCCTTCCTTTCGCATCGATGCCCCAGACTTCCGTTTCTGGTCAGAGGAAGCACGTGTGAGCCGCATGACCGTCCGCCAACAGCAGGGAGCCCTTGTCTGCTATTACCCTGCAGGTCAGCAGTTCGAGCATCCTCAGGTTCAACAATGGCTCGTCAGCATGATAGAGCAGAGCCTACGTCTGCATGCCAAGTTCCTCCTTCCAACACGTCTCGAGGCAATGGCTCAGGCGCGTGGTCTCCACTTCTCTTCCCTCTCCATCCACAAGACGCATGGCCGATGGGGCAGCTGCAGCTCGAAAGGCAGGATCAACCTAAGCCTCTACCTCATGCTCCTCCCTCATCATTTGCAGGAGTACGTCATGCAGCACGAGCTGACACATCTTGTCGAGATGAATCATGGAACACGTTTCTGGCAGCTTCTCGACGAGTCGATGCATGGGCATAGCAAGGAATACCGCAAGAAGCTGAAGAAATACGATACCAACGTCTTTTGCTTGAAACAGATGGATTAACGTGTTGCCTTATTCCCCTGAAAGGTCCAGCCAAAGGGGCAAATGGTCTGAGTAGCCACCTTGATAAACGGGACCTCGATAGGTACGCCAAGGAACGCCCTCCTCGTTGAGCAGAAAGCTGAATTGCGCCACCTGCACCTTTCCCCTTACCAAAGGCATCATTTCGCGGCTCACCAAAATATGGTCAAGGAAGCTCCATTGCTTTTGGAACACGTAGGTGCCTCGAACCTTCCTCCTTTCCTTCCTGTCAAGAGGCATCAGGGAGACGAGTAGCGCGTCGTGCCCCATGATTTCGCGGAAGATGGGGTCCTCTGGTTCCGCGTTGAAGTCGCCCATCACCAGTATCTTCTCTCCCCTGAGGCTCTCTATCGCCTTGCGCAGCGTCTGGGCAGCCAGCAACCTGTTCCTGTTTCCCTCGTGTCCGCTTCCCGCCCTGCTGGGGAAATGAACGGCAAAGACATGCATCAGGTCACCAGACGCAAGCCTTCCCCAAGCGTGCAGGATGTCACGTGTTGGTCGCAATCCCTCTTCTGCTGAAGGGACTCTCAGCCCCTCATGTCCCTCCATCTGGAAATGTTCAGGTTGGTAGAGAAGTCCGACTTCTACCCCTCTCTTGTCAGGTCCTTCCGTGATGAGGAACTCGTAACCTGCTGTCCTGAGTGGGCTTCTTCGAGTCAAATCGAAGAGACAGGAGTCATTCTCCACCTCACCCAGCCCCACCAAGGCAGGCCATCCCCTCTCCTCGCCAACTGCAGCAACCACGCGGGCTATGTTGTCCAGCTTGTGCCAGTATCGTCCCAAGGTCCAATGACGATCGCTTTCTGGCAGGAACTCCTCATCCTCGTGCTGGGAATCATCCTTGCAGTCGAAAAGGTTTTCCACGTTCCACCACATAAGCCGTTGCGCTTCGCTTGACAGGCTGCAAACAAGGAGCAGACAAACAAGCAAAGCACACCTCATCAGAAACATGCTGTTCTTCCTCTCGTTCCAATGTGTCGTGTTCTTCATAACAACACGTTCTTATCCCTCCCTCAACTGGGAAGGGTTTTCCAAAGAAATCTTCTCCTGCTACAAGCTCACCTTTTGCTTCACAGGTTTTGACTCGTTCTGAAGACGGTCGAGAGCTGTGACGTAATAGACATAATTTGTCTCACCACCCTTGTACTCAAGATTAAGATAGGTGTTCTGAGTTATGCAAAAGATGTTTCTTGGATCCTTGAAATCGACGGGCTGGTCCTCCGTAAAGCGGTACACCACATATTGGCGTGCCTTGTCCATCTCTTTGCGTCCACGTGGAGCAGACCAGAAGAGGACAGGACCATCGTTGGTCCATACAATCTTGCACTTGCGTATCTTGTTGGGAGCCTTGGAATCAATCCAAGGATACAAGGGTTGCAGCGCGATAGTGTTGTGGTAATACTGACGCAGGAAAGAGCCGTAATTGCCCTCATCGTCCACCACGGCCTTGGCGTACCACTGGCAACTGCCGTAAATGCCAGGCAATGTGCGCTGGAGCGCATACTTGGCACCCATCTGGTGTGCATTGGGATTGCTGGGGTCTCTATACTTGATGGTGCGCATCACATCCTGTCCCACGTAAAGAGGACGCTGGCCAGCATGTTGGCTCCACCAGCGTATCAGGGTCTCGTAATCGGCTGCCTTGTTGCCAATCTCCCAATAAAGTTGGGGAATGTTGTAGTCAACCCATCCTTCCTCGACCCATTTCAGCACATCGGCATACAGGTCATCGTAGTTCTGCAGACCTGTCGTGGCGCTTCCATCAGGGTCCGTACGCTGGTTGCGGTAAATGCCAAAGGGAGCGACGCCAAACTTCACCCACGGCTTCACGGAACGGATGGTCTTGAAGGCCTGCTTCATGAACTTGTTCACGTTATCGCGTCGCCAATCATTCCGATCCCCACCCTTGCTGTATTTCTGATAGGTAGCATCGTC
>CAMKMK010000060.1 GCA_946413885.1 uncultured Prevotellaceae bacterium | reverse complement strand
TATATATAGGCGCACGAGGACCGCACAAGCAACATTTTCATCCACTCACGCTTGCAAGATAACAAAAAAACAACTAACTTTGCAACCAATTAACTAAATACATAGGGAATGAAAAGAAGAGATTTTATCAAGAGTTCTGCCATTTTGGCTGTTGGAACAAGCGTTTCCAACTATGCTAATGCAGAGAATCCAAGTTCACGTCCAAGTGCACAAGTCGAAGAATCTACAGGTCCATTAATTGATTCTGCTCCTATGCTACAAAATTATGCAGCCGACAGCATGGGTATTGCATTCAGTGTTACTGATATGGCTAATGGCTTTGTTTCTTTTAGCGAGAAACCTGACATGAGCAATGCAAAGACTGTCAAATGTGGAGGTTATCGAGTGACGGACATGAATGACAAAGTGATGTTGGTTCGGCTGACTGGGTTGAAACCTGCCACTACCTATTATTATAAGATTGGAGCAGATCGTATCAGTTACAAAGGCGGCTACAACATGAAAGTTTTAGACACTGAAATCGATCCTCGTATTTATCATTTCACTACAGCTGGCGAAGATGCGAAACCTCACTTTTGTGTCATTAACGATACTCATGTGAACTGGAATTCTTTCACAAAGATTGTGGACAAATTAATGGAACTGAATCCCAGTTGTGTCATCTGGAACGGTGATGCCAGTAATGTGGAAGAAACCATCGAGGCCCAAAAGCGCATCTTCCTGAAGCCTGAGATTACCCATAAAGATTATGCTGCAGAGACACCCTATTTGTTCTGCTGTGGCAATCATGATTCTCGCGGATTAGCCAATCGCCACATGGAAAAAGTATGGATGTTCCGTCAACCTGAAGAGCGGCTTTCGCGAGACTGGGATCTTGGACGCAACTTTGCGATACGTATGGGTGACATTGCTTTAATAGGTCTGGATACCGCAGAAGACAAATTGGACACCAACCCTCTCTTCGCAGGTCTTTTTAACAGCAAAGCATACCGTGAGGCACAAAAGCCTTGGTTGAAAGATGCACTTCAGCAACCTGAGATAGCTTCAGCGCTTTATCTGGTGGCATTCTGTCATATTCCTCTTTTCGACCCAAATCCAAAGGCTAATCCTGGTGATTTGTATCCTGACGACAAAGATCCCAATTACAGTCCTGATTTTGCAAGTTGGCAGCGTACCTGTGCTCAGTTGTGGACTCCTCTACTCGAAGAAGCTGGGTGTCAAGTTATCATAGTGGCTCACCAGCATGTTTACCGCTACGATGCGCCCACAGAGGATCGCAAATGGGCACAAATAGTAGGTGGAGGACCTAATATGCAGAATCAAGGACGCAGTTACCCTACCGTAATCGAGGGGATAATTGAAGACAATCAACTGAAAATTACAGTTCACAACATTCGTGATCAAAAGGTTCAGGAAGTGTTGACCTTTGCTCCACGCAAAGTGAAGAAAAACAAGAAAAAATCAAAGAAGTAAGCAACGCTAACAAGTAAACCTATGATTTGTTTAGAGGAAGTCGAGACCATCCAAGCAGGATCGGAAGCATTGAAAGCCTTTTCTAACGGCAAGCTTGATTCTCTTTTGGACCAAGCTATTTCTCTTGGTGTGAATGCAGGAAAGAGCGTTTTGTTGGCTATTATCATTTTTATCGTAGGTCGCTATGTCATCAAACTAATCAACAAGTTGATTGCCAATATGTTGGAGCGACGCAACGTAGAACCTACCATCCAATCATTCCTCAAGAGTTTCACTAATATTCTCCTCACCATCTTACTTGTCATCACAGTCATTAGCGCACTGGGTGTGAACACGACATCCTTTGCAGCATTGTTGGCATCGGCAGGTGTGGCCGTAGGTATGGCTTTGAGCGGCAATCTGCAAAATCTGGCAGGTGGAATCATTCTGCTTCTCTTCAAACCCTATAAAGTTGGCGACTTCATCTCTGCTCAGGGTGTGGACGGTACAGTAAAGGCCATTCAGATTTTCCACACCATCCTGACAACTGTAGACAACAAGGAAATCTTTGTGCCGAATGGTGCATTAAGTAGTGGGACAATTTTGAACTTCAGCAAAAACGAGCTGCGCCGCGTAGATCAAGTCGTTACGGTAGAGTACGGAACGGACGTGGATGCAGTTCGCCAAGCTGTGCTGGATATAGCGGGTGCTGACGAGCGTATTCTTAAAGACCCCGCTCCCTTCGTAGAAGTAGTGGCACTGGCCGACAGCAGTGTGAACTTCACAGTGCGCCTGTGGGTAAAGGCTTCTGATTACTGGGCCGTATTCTTCGACATGAACCGTAAGGTCTATGAAGAGTTCAACCGTCGAGGTATCCAGTTCCCCTTCCCGCAGATTCAGGTTCATCAGAGTTAAGAAAGAAGCTTAGGACTTTGTTCAAAACAATTAACGAGGAAGTCATTTCTGTTATTTCTGCTATTACCTGTATGCAGCATTTCGAGCTATGGGGTCGTTTCTCTTCGTCTAAGAAGGACCTCCTCACCCCTACTTAAAGGTCCAAACGGGATGTTTCCCGCTCAAGCCGAGAACTTCCGTCGAGTTCATTGAACTGTTTGTTTTTTTCTTCATTCAGGCAATGTTTTTTTACCTCCTTGCATTTTAGTGGACATGGAGGACACAACGTGTTGAATCTCGACTTTCAACGTGTTGAGTTTGCGATTTCAACGTGTTGACTTTGCAGGAAGAACATGTTGTGTTGGGGAACTTGGATTATGCTGAGTTTTCGGATTTCCGAAAAAATAAGGTATATATAGAACACGTGCTCCGTAGTGGACAGTATATGATTGTTGAAGGGATTGTAAGATCTTTGAGGATAGAAAAACAGTATTTTTTCAATTCAGGATAAGTGCTGTTAGTTGTTGAAAAAGGCAGTAAATGTAGGTAATTTGGTAAAATTCTGCTTAAATTGCGATAGATTAACTTCTGAATCTTCATAAATTGATGGATACTTTGTATCTTTGCAGCCGATTATGCAAATAATCGGGAGTAGATTGTTGAGAAATCAAGGTGTGAATAAGAGAATTTGCCTTTTTTCTGTATTCGTGTTGCTGTGCGTTTTCCGTTCAGCGGCTCAGTTTGTGCAGGGTGTTGTCTCTGATGCAACCACTGGCGAAACTCTTCCCACGGTGCATGTCTATTATGTGGATGACAAGAGTACCGTTGTCCAGACAGACATTAATGGAAAGTACAAGATTGCTTTCCGCAAGGGTAAACTGATATTTTCGATGATGGGATTTGAGCCTCAGACGGTTGAGATCAAAGCTTCCCAGCGCCTGAATATCAAACTTCGCGAGACGGCGAGCAGCCTTCAGGAGGTGACAGTAACGCGTAAACGCACCAAGTACCAGCGTAAAAACAATCCTGCTGTGGATATGATGCGCAAGGTGATTGCTGCGAAGAAAGCTACTGATTTGCGTCAAAATGATTATCTGTCGTATATGAAGTACGAGAAGATGACTTTTGCTTTGAATGAATTCACAGAAAAGGTCTTTCAGGATGATCATTTCAAGCATTTCCCTTTCCTTAAGGAGCATGTGGAAACTTGTCCTGAGACGGGAAAGCTGATCCTGCCTTTAACCATTGACGAGAAAGCCAGTCGTATCATTTACCGCAAGAGCCCTCACGAGGAGAAATCGATCATTGTGGGTGAGCGTTCAGAGGGTGTAACCAACCTGATCAATACGGGCGAAATCGTAGAAAGCATGTTGGCTGACTGTTTTCAGGACATCGATATCTACAAGAATCAGGTTCGTATGTTCCAGTATCCCTTTACCAGTCCTATTGCTGATGGTGCCATTGGTTTTTACCGTTACTTTATTGTGGATACCACATTCATTGACAAGCAGAAGTGCTTTAAGGTGGAATTTACTCCTAACAATCCTCAGGATTTTGGCTTTTCGGGTTCCCTTTATGTGTTGGCAGATTCCACTTGGCGCGTAAAGCGTGCTGAAATAGGTATCCCCAGTCGTTCGGATGTCAACTTTGTAGAGCAGATGGATGCCATTCAGGACTTCGAGCCTCTTCCCACAGGTGAACAGGTCGTCACAAACTACAAGTTGATTGTTCAGATGAAGCTGGCTTCGTGGATACAGAAGATGCAAGTAGAGCGCACCGTGAAATACAGCCAATGGGACTTTGCTCCCATTCCCGACCGCACTTTCAAGTTCAAGGGTGACACCAAATTGGAGGCTAATGCCCAGATGCGAGATGAGGAGTTCTGGGATGAACAGCGTCCTACTCCTCTGACGAAGAGCGAGAGTCAGATGAACGAGTTCATGCGTCGTATCCAGAACATAAAGGGATTCAAGCAGATAATATGGGTGGGCAAAGCTTTCATCGAGAACTTCGTGGAAACGAGCATCAATCCTGAGCATCCCAGCAAGGTGGATATCGGTCCTATCAACGCGATGATTTCCCAGAACTTTGTGGAGGGATTCAAGCTGAGAACAAGTGCTCAGACAACTGCCAATCTGAATCCTCATTTGTTTGCTAAAGGCTATGTGGGTTATGGCTTTGGTGATAAGCGATGGAAGGGGTTGGGAGAACTTACTTATTCCATCAACAAGAAGGACTATCTGCCTCGAGAGTTTCCCAAGAACAACATCACAGCATCTTATTTCTATGACGTAATCGCTCCCAGTGACCGTTTTATCCAGACGGACAAGGATAACGTGTTCACTTCTCTCAAATGGACGACTGTAGATCACATGACCTATGTACAGCGTATGCTTCTGCAGTGGGATCGAGAGTGGGAGAATGGTATGCATTTAGTGACTGGCTTCCGCCGTGAGCGTGCTGAGGGTGCAGGCAAGCTCTTCTTCCAAAAGATGAATGGCACGTATATGCCTAAGCAGGATTTGATGAACTCGTCGGATTATATGAGCAAATACATTACGTCCAGTGAGCTCTCTGCAGGATTTGAGTATCAGCCTAATGCCGCATGGATCAATACCAAACAACGTCGCCTGAAGTTGAATTACGATTCGCCTATTATGGGAGTGAAACATACGACAGGCGTGAAAGGTCTCTTTGGTGGAGATTACAACTACAATCTGACGGAATTCACTTTCTACAAACGCTTCTGGATGCATTCTTGGGGTAAGTTCGACTGTTATCTGCATGCTCAATGTCAATGGAATCAGGTTCCCTTTACGTTGCTTGGCTTCCCTGTTGCCAATTTGAGTTACATTATGGAGGACTATACCTTCAACCTGATTGACAATATGGAGTTTATTACAGACCGCAACGCTACCTTGCTCTTGTCTTGGGACCTCAATGGGAAGTTGCTCAATCGCATTCCCTTGGTTCGTGAGCTCAAGTGGCGTGAGTATCTGGGATGTAACTTCTATTGGGGATACTTGTCTGACAAGAATAATCCTTTTCTGGCAAGGAATTTGAATAACAGTCATTTGTACTACTTCCCTGGTCATTACAATGAAGATGGTACCTTTGATTACAATTCCCAGTTGATGGAGGCCAAGCGACCTTATGTGGAGTTGATTGTGGGTATTCACAATATCTTCAAGTTGCTGCATGTGGAATACGTGCATCGTGTCAATTACATTCAGCCAGACACGCAGAAGTGGGGAATCCGTTTCATGTTCAGAGCATCTTTCTAAAATAGTGTAATGAATCCAAAGCATACCATATACAAACCTGGGGCTCCCCTCTTGCCTGCACTTATTGGAAGTGGTTTTGGCGTAGGGTATTTCCCCTTTGGGCCAGGCACTGCAGGTGCATTGTTGGCTTTGCTGGTTTGGTTTGGGTTGTCTGTCTTTCTGGGTGATCCTCTACTGAAGTTGGTGACTTTGATATTGTTGTGCCTTTTCTATGTATTGGGAGTTTGGGCAGCCAATCGCTTGATGACTTATTGGGGTGAAGATCCATCGCGGGTTGTTGTGGACGAGATGATAGGAATGTGGATTAGTTTGTTGGCTGTTCCTGCAGGTCATCTTTGGTATGCTGTTACTGCTTTTGTTCTCTTTCGCTTTTTTGATATTGCGAAGCCTTTTGGTGTTCGTCAGATGGAGACTATTCGTGGTGGAGCAGGTGTGATGATGGATGATGTGTTGGCAGGAATCTACGGATTCTTCATCCTGTATGTTGTACAGAATATAATAATGCCATTATGCGGTTAATCAAAGCACTTTGTTCTGCCCAGCTGACGACTGTTCTCGATTTCATGATGACCTTCATTCTGTCATCTATATTGGGGATGTATTATGTCTTGGCTTCTTTTATCGGTTCCCTGACTGGTGGCATTTTCAATTGCGCTTTGAATTACCGATGGGTGTTTCCTCACAATGGTGTACGTAAGAAACACGTTGCCCTGAAGTATCTGTTTGTGTGGGGAACCAGTATCATGTTGAATACAAGTGGTACATTCTTATGTACGGAATGGCTGAAACGCCAATCTGCTCTCCAAGCGTTGATGGGAGACTATATTGATGAGATTTATATTGTGGGCAAGAGTATTGTTGCCGTATTGGTGGCAGTTATGTGGAACTATACGATGCAGCGCTATTTTGTCTTTTCTAACCTAAGGTTGATTAGAAAAAAAAGGAAACTACAGAAAACATGAATTACAGAGATTTTCTTCAGAAAGTTATTTATTGGATCATCAATCCACTCGTGAAGGGAATGGTCCATATAGGCATTACACCCAACTTCATTACGACTACGGGCTTTGTCCTGAATGTTGCAGCTGCTGTCTTGCTTGTATATGCCTCGTTGAATCATCCTCATGAACTCAGCTATCTGGGTTGGGCAGGTGCCATTATCCTTTTTGCTGGTCTTTTTGATATGATGGATGGGCGAGTGGCACGTGTGGGCAGCATGTCCAGTACCTTTGGAGCTTTGTATGATTCTGTGTTGGATCGCTATAGTGAACTGGTCACGTTGTTCGGCATCTCTGTTTGGCTAAGTAATGCTGGCTATGTATGGGGCAGTATCATCACCTATGTGGCCCTCATTGGTTCCATTATGGTCAGTTATGTCAGAGCACGTGCTGAAGGACTTAATATTGAATGCAAGGTGGGTTTGATGCAGCGACCTGAACGTGTTGTCTTGACGGCAGCAGGATTGATTTTCACGGGCATCTTTGCTGATAAAGAGTCATTTGATCCCGTCTTGATTCTGATAGTTCCTCTCTTCCTGATTGCCGTGTTGGCCAATCTTACAGCCTTCTGGCGTATCATTCATTGTTACAGACAACTGAAGAAGTGATGCGTTCCTTCTTTTCTTTTCCTTCGGCCAAGCAGACAGCGTGGTGTCTTGGACTTTGGGTCGTGTTTTATGTGATTGCCTATCTGTTTGTGGGACTTATGCCTGCCCATTTTATGATTACGGCAAGTTTCCTGATTTTGTTTTTCACCAATCAAGAGCTACGCAAGTTGTCCCTTACGTTAATTCCCTTTGTACTTTTTGCCATCTCTTATGATTGGATGCGTTTGTATCCCAATTATATGGTAAACCCCATTGATGTGCAATCTCTTTATGAGACGGAAAAGGCTTTTTTTGGTATCTCCACGGATATGGGTGTCCTTACTCCCAATGAATATTTTGTTCAGCACCATTGGCCCTTTCTGGATTTCATGAGTGGCCTTTTTTATCTCTGTTGGGTTCCAGTTCCCATGGCCTTTTGCATAGGTTTGTTCTTCGTTGGGAAGCATCGCTTGAGCTTACGTTTCTCCATAGCTTTTTTGTTGGTCAATTGGATAGGATTCATCGGATATTACATCCATCCGGCAGCTCCCCCATGGTATGTCATGTACTATGGCTTCGAACCCATTGTGGGTACGATTGGAGAGGTGGCAGGTTTGGGAAGGTTCGATGAATTGGTGGGAATGAACATCTTTAATGGCATTTATTGTCACAGTTCCAACGTCTTTGCTGCCGTTCCTTCCCTGCATGCGGCTTATGTGTTTGTTGCTTTCTTGTATTCTGTACTGGGTGGATGCAAGCGTTGGGCGCAATGCCTTTTGGCTTTCATCTCAATGGGAATCTGGTGGAGTGCTGTTTACACTTCTCATCATTACATCATCGATGTCGCATTAGGTATCCTTACTGCTTTCATTGCTGTAGCAGTATTGGAATTAATCTTTCTTCGTTGGGAACCTTCGAAAAGAGCTTTCGAGCGCTATTCTGCTCTTGTGGAATAAGGAAGGGTCAAAACTTGCGGAAGGTAAGGACTCGTCCAGATGGATCTTGCAGAATAAGGGCATCGTTGGTCAGTTTGTTCACTTGGAACGTAGTGTCTAACAGATAGATACCCCAAGGCGACAATTTGCTTACATCAGTAATTTTCTCTTCTGCAATCACATCATCCACATAGTGGGTCCGGTCGTAAAAGTCGTAAAGGCGAAGGGTACTTTCTTTACGATCGAAATGACAGAATATTCCCGTGTGGAAATCTCCAAAGTGAGTAAGCTGTATCAGGTGGAGTTGAACGCACATATAATGCTGAGTGGAGCTGACGTCTGTGGTTGTTCCATTGTCTTCAATTCTCATTAGTTGCCACATTCCATCAAAATCTCCATTGATGGGAGTCTTGTCGCATGAACCAATCATGAGACTGGTGATTGCTATACTGATAACAGCCAAAAAGCTTTTTATGGTTTTCATTGTTTCTTCGTTTAGAACAGGTTAAAGGTTTTGCGCAGGGTCAACTGACCGCCGAAACTGTTTCCAAACAAGTCTCCGTGATCGTAGGATAATCCAAGAGTTCCTGACCATGTCTTGGCCCAACGAGGGGCGTAGTTAGCCTCGGCCAGTATGTATTGTTGTTTCATCATGTCTTGGAAAGGAAACACGTGGGTTCCCCAATTGCGTGTGAATGACATCAGGACACGATAACCAATCTCGTCGCAGGGGTTGCCGGAAAAACCTACATGCCATGCTTTCACACGGTTGTTGTAGAACTGAAGCTTTCCCATTTGTTCTCTTTCATCCCCCTTATTATATATAGGAGAGGTAAGGAAAGGATGTCCCATAGCGTAGCCGTAGAATTGCCAACCTGAGTACAGGTTGTGGTTGTAGTAGTCATCGCGGCCATTCATCTTATCAGGTATTTCTGTTGATTTGTCGTGGAAAACAGGACCTGTCTGTGTATAGGTGCTCAGATGCTCCACCACAATTCCTGTCAGATAGGGATTCTTTGGCAATTCAGCTTCCACTCCTACCAAATGGTCTTGGATGCCGTATTGTACGGTAAGCATGGATTGGTCTTCAAACATTCGTTCGAAATATCCCTTTACCTTCCAGCCTTCACCATGCCAGGTGAGAGCCAGGTTATAGCTGCCCACATGGTTACCTGCTGTGTTGGGATTTAGGCCATCGGTGGAATCACTTCCTTTGCAGAGCAAGACATCCATATAGGCATCAAATCCAGTAGGATGCTGAAGGTCAAAACCTCGTCGTGCATACAGGTTATGGGTCTTGCCGGCAAACTGGGTGCCAATCTGCAGACCAATATCAAAAGTCAGGGGAACTGCACAATCCTCTTTGCCGAATTTCCAATAGAGGGCTTTCTCGTGATACATGGTGTTGTCTGTGTAACGAGTCACGAGGTCGGGTGTCTCATTGGCAAAACTCTTTTGCCATCTGCCATCGGTCAGCACTCCATAGGAGCCCCATACTTTCCATTTCCACCAACCCTTCGTCCCAGGGAAGGTGAAGTAATCGACGTCCAAACGAATCTGAGGAATCGGACGGGCATTGATGCCCAAACTGAGTCCACCGCTGGTGAGTGCTTGGTTACGCAACAGGATGGGATGCTCCTGAGAACCGATGATTAAGTTGGCTTTCTTGAAGCCGAACTCCACGAAAGCTTGCTGTACCACAAAGTTGCGGGCGGAGTTGAAAGCAACTGCCAGATCCACACCATATCCTCGACGCCATTTGCGCAACGAATCGTTGGCGCTTGTTCGCATCAGAGACACACGCTCGTAGTTCGACCAGTTTTCTATCGAAGAAAGACCATATTTGTTGCTGGAAAGCCATAGGGGAGCATAGTCTCCAGAAGCAACGGTACCAGAAACCTCGACGCCGAGTTCCAATCCAGTGGCCAAATTGTTTTCCTCTTGTGATTTCATGTTGGCCGCGGACAGAATCAGCAGACCACTGAGCAATACTGTTTTTGCTGGTTTCATGAATGTTTTTGTATTTTCTCTTGTTAATTTCTCAACAAAGATAGACACTTTTTCACAAATGAGCAAATCTTTTATCCGCATTTTATTTGGCAAATAGATTTATTCGTGCTATTTTTGTGAACGAAAACTGATTCTTCATGATAGATATCTGTTGTATAGGACATATCACGCATGACCGCATAGTCACTCCCCAGACTGATATTCACATGCCTGGTGGCACATCCTTCTATTTTACCCACGGTATCAGTCATCTTCTCAATGAGAGAGTCTCTTATCGACTGATTACCTCCTTGGCAGAAGAGGACATGCAGGCCGTTCGCGATATCAAGGCGATGGGTATCTCCACAGAGGTTATTCCCAGTAGGCATACAGTATATTTTGAGAACATATACGAGAAGGACATGAATCATCGCCAGCAGCGGGTCTTGGCAAAGGCTGATCCGTTCACGGTGGAATCCTTGAGTGGAGTGGAGGCTCGATATATTGTATTAGGTAGTCTTCTGGCAGACGATTTCCCCCTTGACGTGGTTCGTTACTTGTCTGGTCGTGGCACGTTGGTGGTCGATGCTCAGGGCTATCTGCGTGAGGTGCGCGACCAAAAGGTGTATGCGGTGGATTGGCCAGATAAATTGGAAGCTCTCAAATACGTGGATATCCTGAAGGTCAACGAATACGAAGTGGCTGTCCTGACAGGCGAGAAAGATCTGCATGAGGGGGCTCGCCGTTTGGCTGAATGGGGTGTTCGTGAAGTACTCTTGACTTTGGGCAGCTTTGGCAGTATCATCTATGCAGAAGGGAAGTTCTATGAAATACCTGCCTTTGAGCCTCTGAAAGTAGTGGATGCTACGGGGTGTGGTGATACTTATGTGATGGGGTATGTTTTCCAACGTTGTCAGGGAGCCAGTATTTCCGAAGCCGCCCATTTCGCTGCAGCCGTATCTACCCTAAAGCTGGAACATACAGGACCTTTCAGCGGCACGTCGGAGGAGGCTATTGCCAGAATACCTGACCACCTGAGAGATTGATTTCCTTCTCTTTTTCTTCAATCCATTTCAACGTGTTGA
>CAMKMK010000059.1 GCA_946413885.1 uncultured Prevotellaceae bacterium | reverse complement strand
GCATCATCCTCTGTAATGATACAATCGGAATGGCCAGAGCCATGAGAACGGATATGGAAAAGAGCCTCATCCAAGGAAGAAACCGTCTTAATGGCCATCGTATAAAAAAGAAACTCTGTACCATAACTTTCCTCTGTAGCCAAACGGAGCAAATCACTTGGATACTGACCCTGCAAGGCTGTCATAGCTGGCACGTCCGCATAGATGAGAACCTTGCTTTCCTGTAAGGGGGTACAAATCTGCGGCAAATCTGCAAGGCGATCCGCGTGAACAAGCAGACAATCCAACGCGTTGCAAACGCTGACACGACGTGTCTTGGCGTTGTTGATGATACGTGATCCCTTCTCGATATCTGCATCCTTGTCAAAATAAGCATGACAAACTCCTGCTCCTGTCTCAATAGTGGGTATTGTAGCCTCCTGACGAACGTAATCGATAAGACGCTTAGAGCCTCGAGGAATAATCAAATCCACATAGGAACGGGCATGGAGCAACTCTGTTGTAGCTTCGTGGGTAGCAGGCAAGAGGGTCACCACATTGGGGTTGATCCCTTCGTTCTGCAATATCTGCCGTATAAGGGACACCTCAGCCTGATTGGTGGAGTCAGCATCCTTGCCTCCCTTCAGAATACAGGAACTACCTGCTTTCAAGCAAAGAGAGAACACGTCGAAAGTGACATTGGGACGTGCCTCATATACTATTCCTATGACTCCAAAGGGAACAGAGATGCGGGTAAGATCGAGTCCATTGGGGAGGACATGATGCTTGAGCACACGCCCTAAGGGAGAGGGCAATCGACTTACATTCCTCATATCCTCAGCAATGCCATGAATGCGTTCAGAGGTCAGACTCAATCGATCGTAAAGAGGATTCATGGGATCCATGCGGCTGAGATCCTGAGCATTAGCCTCCAAGAAAACCTCGCTCTTCGCTTCCATCGCGTCTGCTACAGAGAGAAGCGCTTGATTGATTCGCTGGGGTTCAACAAGAGCAAGTTCCAAACTTGCCTCTCGAGATTTCTGGAAAAGTTCTGTCAACATAGAAATTCAGTACAAGGGGTTGTGTCTCTTTGCGTCATCACTCTCAACAGGATATTCTCACGTTTACCATTAGCTATCACTACGCCAATCCCATCGCCTGCCAGGCGAGATGCCACGCTGTACTTTGAATGCATTCCACCACGCCCAGCATTGGACGTTGTCTGTTGGATATAGGGACTTAAATCTCTTCCTGGCTTCACTTCTCTAATCAACTGCGTTCCAGATTCTGACGGATCACCTGTATAAATACCATCAATGTTGCTCAGTATTATTAACATCTGGGATTTCGTCATCTCAGCAATCAAACCTGAGAGCTCATCGTTATCAGTAAACATCAATTCCGTGACAGATACTGTATCATTCTCGTTCACAATGGGAAGTACCAAATTCTCGAGCATCACACGCATACAGTTAGCTTGATTGCGCAGATGCTCAGCATCAAGGAAATTCTCTTTGGTAGTAAGAACCTGTCCCACGGAAATTCCATATTCACGGAAGAGCTCAAAGTAGCGATTGATAAGTTTCGCCTGCCCGACTGCGGAAAAGAGCTGACGCTGGTCCACACTATCAAGGTCCTCCTGAATATGCTTGAGTTCGCTGCGACCACTCGCCACAGCACCTGAAGAAACCAGTATGATCTCGTGTTCCATCTGGCGCAATGTGGCAATCTGATCCACCAAAGCTGACATGCGAGTGAAATCAAGAGATCCATCCTCGCGAGTCAACACGTTGCTGCCTATCTTGATTGTAATTCTCATAACCGATGTATCCTGAAAACATAAATTCAGGCACAAAGTTATGAGATTATCTTCAAATTATCAAAAAAATAAGCCTTTTTCAGAAACGTTCGATGATTTCCAAACACATACGACTGTTATGATAAGGACATTTCCAAAATCCAGCCTTGTCATCCACACGATTGACATGTCCCTCAGAATCACAGCTCCACCACCATTCTCCACCCTCGTAATCGATGAGATTCTCCTGAATGTATTGCCAGCAATGAAGCGCTTTCTGCAAAGCAGACTCATCATCAAAATGCTGATAAATATTAAGGAAACCCACAACAGCCTCAGCCTGAACCCACCAATGACGGTCAGCATCCACCTCGTTCGTATCCACATTGGACTCGTGCGTCATCGAACCATCCGGATTCAGTCCTTTTTCGCTTGCTTTAGCCACTAATTGAACAACGGGTTCCACGCGAGAAAGAACCTCACGATCGCCCAGTACCAAAGCCGCTTCATGAAGCAACCAGGAACATTCAATATCGTGACCATACGATTCAAGCCAACCTGCACCACGTGTCCAATCATTCTCGAAAAAGAGGTCCAAATGATGAGTGTTGGGATTCAGAATCCTTAAGCAAAAAATATCAATGAGTCCACGCAGAGCCTTCTCCAAAGCCTCACGGACAGAGGAATCGACTTGCAACGAGGGACATTCCAGCAACGTTCGGTAAAGATTGGTGTAAGGTTCAATGATATGGAGATGTGTATTCTGAGACTTGGGGTAATTAGCATCCTTTTCCGAAAGACGCATGTCTTCAATCGGCTGCCAATCCTTAGTTTTTGCCTCGATATACCCACCATATTGGGATTCCCAAGCATGCTTCTCGATAGTCTGGAAAAGCTGAACTGCATAATCCAAAGCTACCTGATCACCCGTTGCACGAGCATATTCGCTCATACCATACATTATGAATCCTAAAGCGTAGAATTGCTTCTTGCTATTCACAGGACAACCCAGATAATCAACCTCCCAATACGTGCCACCATATTGATAATCTACAAAATGCTTCAGAATGTAATCTTTTGCGCGTGTAGCAGCCTCGAGATACTCAGGATGGCCCAACACACGATAGGCAGCTGAGAAAGACCACAAAATACGTCCGTTAAGAATTCCTCCCTTATTCGCTTGAGGCTCTAATGCGCCATCGCCTCTCATTTGCCCATAGAAACCACCATGTTCGTGATCCACCATGTGCTGCAACCAAAAGGAGAGGATGTTGCTCTTCAGCACATCCTCCACCTCAGTTTTCAACTTAACAAGTTGCTTCATCTGTAATTCTGCTTGTGAGTAGTTTTAGTTCTCCACTATACGGGTGACACTCAACTTCTCATCAATCTCCTTCATCTTTTGCTTGTTGAGAGGATAGAAGAGTAAGATAAGCAACATGATAGCCGCTACGCCAGCAGGAAAGTAACTCATCGCAAGTTTCATACCCAAAATAGCACTATCGGACTGTGTCGCAGCATTGGAAACAAGGCCAAAAGCTGCCAATATCCACATAACGGCTGAACCTGCAATGGCTCCGCCAAACTTCTGTGCCATTGAACCAGAAGAGAAAATGAGACCTGTGGAAGAACTTCCATTCTCTGCCTGACTGTAATCAGCCACATCGGCATACATCGACCAAACCAACGGAGATACTACTCCTGTGAAGAAAGAGGTAAGAATCTGCAACACTAAGATCCAAATGTAACCCACGTTTGAAGCTGTAGGCACATAGAAAAAAGCGATGCTGAATACGATAAGAGCAATACTGGAACAGATGAAAGCAGGCTTCTTGCCTCCCAAAATGTTAGAGATTGGAACAGCACAAGCTACACCTATCATATTGCAAACCTCACCAATGGAGAGGAAAATGCCTGCGAAAAAGAGAAACTCGATAAAACCAAGGTTGATGTTGGCTTGTTCTCCAATGAGATACTTAAAGTAGAAGGCAGCCGTTGAACCACGAAGTGTATTGAATAAATTGGTACACAATGCTGCTGCGGTAAGCAACCACCATGGTTTGTTTCTAACGAGTGACCTCAGATCCTTCCAAATGGAAGCAGAAGGGGTAGATTTGATATGTTCGCGTGTCATCAAAAAACATACAATAAACATACAGAAACTGGCAACTGCGACGACAAACATGGCATGCTGCCATCCAACCTGGGCATTCAGAATCTTATCAGCACCCGTGCCACTCAAAGCTTTTACAAGAGGTTCCCAACACCCCAAGGCAATGAAAGATCCAGCGTAGGCAAAAAACATTCGATAAGAAGAGAAAACCGTCTTCTCGTCAGAATCATCTGTCATTACACCCAACATGGAGCCATAAGGCACATTGATACCTGTATAGACAGTCATCATGAGGATGTAGGTTACATAAGCCCATACGAGTCTTCCTGATTCGCCCCACGAAGGAGTGGTAAAAAGCAAACATCCCGCAATAGCGAAAGGTACGGCAAACCATAGAAGATAAGGACGATACTTTCCCCATCGTGTATTCGTGCGGTCAGCAATAGCACCCATCATAGGGTCTGAAACAGTATCCCAAACACGGGTGACAAGCATAAGCATTCCTGTTGCTCCAAGTGAAAGACCAAACACATCGGCATAGAAGATGGGAAGATAGTAACTGAATATCTTCCAAAACATGGAGCTGGACATGTCACCAAATCCATACCCGATTTTTTCTTTTAGATTAGCCATTTCTTCGATTCTTTTCAACAAGTTTCTTAATAGTGTCCACAGAAGAAGCTGTCGTAAAGCCATCCTCTGGAGTATTCATACAATAATCAACAAGACGATCCACCGTGCTGACAGCCACATGCATACGAGTATCGCTTGAAGCATAATAGATGAAGACTTTTCCATCAGGATCTGCTATCCATCCATTGGCAAAAGTAACATTCATCACGTCACCCACATATTCTATACCTTGAGGAACCAAAAAATAGCCACCAGGTTGAGCGATGACATGAGTAGGATCATCGAGTGCCGTCATATACATATAAAGAACATAACGCAATCCGCTGGCACATCCACGCACACCATGAGCCAAATGAAGCCATCCTCGATCCGTCTTAATGGGATGTGGTCCCTCACCATTCTTCACCTCCATGATAGTGTGATAGTGGCGAGCATTGATTATTTTCTCTGTCTTCACCTCAGCATGCTCGATGTCATCAATCAGAGCCCAACCTATTCCTCCTCCACTACCGGCATCGATGAAACCATCCTGGGGACGGGTATAAAGGGCATACTTACCATCCACAAACTCAGGATGCAGCACCACATTGCGCTGCTGTGACTTACTCTTTAAATCAGGAAGTCGATACCACGTCTTCAAGTCCTTGGTGCGAGCAATACCACATGCAGCAGTAGCCGCACTTAGGTCACGTGGTTGGTTGTCGTCGTGGCGTTCAACACAAAACAGACCATAAATCCACCCGTCTTCATGAACTGTGAGACGCATATCATAGACATTGGTGGCAGGAATCACACCCTCAGGCATTGTAATGGGTTCTTCCCAAAAACGGAAATTATCTACCCCATTAGGACTCTCAGCCACAGCAAAAAAACTCTTCCTGTCTGCTCCTTCCACACGTACTACCAACAGATATTTCCCTTGCCATTTGATGGCACCACTATTAAACGTGGCATTCATCATAATTCGTTGCATTAGAAAGGGATTTTCTTGTTCATTAAAATCGTAGCGCCACTCTAAAGGGGTATGTTCAGCCGTCAGGATGGGATTCTTGTAGCGAGTATATATTCCGTTGCCAAACTCCTCTGGAATGTTAAGTTTACGCAGCAGTTGTTCATGATGCTCACGCAGGGCAGTCACCATCGCTTCATATCTGGTACTCATAATCCTCTTATAAATTATTTCATAACTATAGACTCTAACGTGTATTTCTCATCAGATAGAGTCAAAGCATCAATCATTTTCTTTACTAGTTTCTCACTGCCATCCATCCACGAACCGTCGTTATGAGAGAAATAAGAATGGTGTTCACTGCCATTGCCAGGATTGAAGTTATCCCACAAACAAGCTGACAATCCCGCAAAATGTGCAGCACGACAAAAATACTCCAGATAATATTCTCGACATGCATTCTCCTTGTCTGTCTCATGACGAGAACAGCCAAACTCACCCAAATAACATGGAATATTCTGATCTATATATTTCTCCTTCAATTTATTAAGCAGATCAGTAATAGCCTTCTTGTCAGCAGTGCTTCCCCATGTAGAAGTCAAATTCTCTGCAAGTGTGAAATTATAGGGATCATAACAATGAACAGCTATGATAAGTTTATTTGCTTTATCATTAGGAATAGTAAAACGTGAATCAAGGGCATAGGCAGGACTTGCCTGATAGCTTGGGACAGAAATCCAACGTGTAGCATTGTTTCCGCCAGTCTCACGAATGGTATTTACTACAATCTGGTTCCACTCATTCATAATAGTTAGCTCTCCACCAGTAGGAGATGCCCAATTATGGTTCAACTCGTTAAAAGATTCAAGGATGAGATATTCGCCTTCTTCCTTGAAAGCTTCAGCAATCTGTTTCCATGTAGCAACAATACGAACCTTTATTTCCTCATTCGTTTCAGAATTGCTTGCTGCAGAATAAGCATCCTGCCAGTACTCATCGTGGTGGGTATTGAGGACGACGTTCAAGCCAGCAGCCTTGGCCCACAAAACATTCTGCTTGACAAGTGACATGTAGTCAGACTCTATAAGGTAAGTAGAAGCCTCTCCTTCCCAAGGTCCCCACGTCACAGGAATACGAACCGTCTTCACACCTGCAGCAGCCAAACTTTGATATAAAGCTTCAGTTGGAGTGGCCTTATCCCACCAACTTCCCCATGACTCAGGCACCTTTTCTCCATTATTGTGAGAATCAAAGTGATTACCCAAATTCCAACCAAAGCCTAACTTGCGAGTCAAAGCCATTGCGTCGTTATTGGGAAGGGCCTGCTCACCCGTCTTTCTCGTAGTGAAGTTGAGCGTGTAGGCAGGAGCCGTCTGATTGGCATCATTCTGGGCAAGAACAGAACCAGAAGGCACAATCAAAGTATAACTGGTACCAGACTCTAAAGAAACTGGAATATCGATAGCCATAGAAGTTATACTATTTTTCCTGGCCGCCACACTTTGGCCATTCAAGGTAATTCTTGCATCAGGACTGACTGTAACTAATGTATTGTAATTCAATGTTATTACTGTAGTAGAAGATGCATCTACCTCGCTACCTTCCGTCAAAGAAGAAGAACGCAGTACCAATGTCTCTTGAAGACCACTCGGTTTCTCTACTTTCTCATCATCACCTCCACAGGAAATGAGTACCATTGTGCTCAATATTAGGCTGAGCATACCATAAACTGTTCTTTTCATATTAACCTAAAATTATTTCTATTTGATGTTTTCCTGCAGACTCACGAATCAGATTTCCTTTAATCGGAACGCCATCTACCATGATACTGCGAATTCCTTTCTGTACTCCTTTTGGATTTTTTACATGGATGATGTACTCTACTCCACGGAGTTTGCGATGAACGGTATATTCGCGCATTGAAGAGGGAATACAAGGATCTATGACCAAACCTTCATAGGTGGGTTGAATGCCTAAAATATACTGAGTAATGGTCAACCAATTCCAAGCAGCCGTACCTGTAAGCCAACTGTTCTTTCCCTCGCCAGGTTGAGCAGCATCCTTACCTGCTAACATCTGCGAATAAACGTATGGCTCCACCTTATGCAGGTCTTGATCCGTAATCCAAGCAGGACAAATCTTGGTGTAATGCTCCCATGCATCATTTCCTCTACCTGCTAATGTCTCAGCAATGATGATCCAAGGATTATTATGACAGAAGATACCTGCGTTTTCCTTATAACCTGCAGGATAAGAACTGATTTCTCCCATCTCAACATGATAAGTTGTGAAAGCAGGGTTATTGAGTACCATGCCATGCTCAGAATCAAGATATTTCTTGCAGGAATCCAACGCCCTCTCTACCATACCTTCTTCTCTTCCAATACCCGCCATGGCACACCATCCCTGAGACTCAATAAAGATCTTACCTTCTACATTCTCACGAGAACCAATCTTATTGCCAAAGAAATCATAAGCACGTAGATACCACTCGCCGTCCCAACCAAAGCTCTTCACAGCCTCCACCATCGAATCAACATATCTTTGAGCACGCTTAGCCTCCTTGGCAAAGGATGGTCCCATTTGGCGACAAAGTTCCACATACTGATGTCCACAAAACACAAACAAGCCTGCTATCATCAGACTTTCAGCCTTCGAGTTCTCATTCCTGTTCTCTGTGGTTTGAAAACTTTCATCAGGATTCCACGAAAAACAATTCAGATTGAGACAATCATTCCAGTCTGCCCTTCCAATAAGAGGCAACATGTGTGGACCCAAGTTTTTCACAACATGATTGAAAGAAACACGAAGGTGCTCCATCAGTGTGACCTCGCTATCTGGAACATTGTCCCAAGGAACCATCTCGTCCAAAATACTGAAATCTCCTGTCTCTTTAATATAGGCTACAGTACCAAAGATAATCCACAAGGGATCGTCATTGAAACCACTACCAATATCATTGTTTCCACGTTTTGTGAGAGGCTGATATTGATGATAGCATCCTCCGTCAGGAAATTGAGTACTGGCAATATCAATGATGCGTTGACGGGCACGATCTGGTACCTGATGAACAAAACCTACCAGATCTTGATTGGAATCGCGAAAGCCCATACCCCTACCTATTCCACTCTCGAAAAAAGAAGCGGAACGAGAGAAATTGAACGTTATCATACATTGGTACTGATTCCAAATATTGACCATACGATCCAAACGTTCATCGTCACTCTGAACAGTAAAGACATTTAAAAGGTCATCCCACATGTTGTAAAGTTCACGAAAAGCCTCATCAACTGCCTGCACAGTACTAAATCGCTGAATTGATTCTTGCGCTTTCTTCTTATTGATAACAGTATGATCCAAATTCCCTGTCGAGGTTATTAAATTGGGAGTAGCAGACGTAAATTTCTCACTCTGTTCATTTTCAGAATAGCCCAACAGGAAAATCAAATCACGGGATTCACCTGGTTGCAACATCAATTCAATATAATGAGAAGCTATTGGACTCCAACCATGAGCCACACTATTACCAGGCTTGCCAGCCATGACACACTGTGGTGAATCAAATCCATTGTAAAGACCAAAGAAAGACTCGCGATCAGTATCGAATCCCTGAATAGGACAATTCACACTATAGTAAGCAAAATGATTACGACGTTCCTTATATTCCGTTTTATGATAAAGGACAGAACCATCGATTTCAACCTCGCCCGTAGAGAAATTGCGTTGAAAATTCTCGCTATCTGTGGCAGCATTCCAAAGACACCATTCAACCAAACTAAAGACTTTCAAATGTTTGATGTCCTTTGTTTCGTTGGTAATTGTCAATTTCTGCACCTCAGTCCAAGCATGTAGAGGTACGAAGAAGAGTACACTGGCTCGTACTCCATCTTTTTCCCCTGCAATGCGAGTATAGCCCATGCCATGGCGACATTCATAACTGTCAAGAGGAGTTTTGCAAGGTTTCCATCCTGGATTCCATACAGTATTCCCATCTTTAATATAGAAATATCGTCCACCATTGTCCATCGGTACCTCATTATATCGATAACGGGTAATGCGGCGGAACTTGGCATCTTTGTAAAAACTGTATCCGCCAGCCGTATTACTAATGAGAGAGAAGAACTCCTCATTGCCCAGATAATTAATCCATGGCCATGGTGTGGCTGGATGTGTGATTACATACTCGCGGTGAGCATCGTCAAAATGGCCGTAAGTCATTCTTGCGTTTTGCCTGAGATTGTGTTATTTGGTTATGTCTGCTGTCATCTCACGAATAATATCCATGGTAGTGCTGTCACATGCAAAGACGGAATTCAGGCCTTGTTCTTCCTGAGCAGGATCTCCTGTATAATCGTCCCAGCACTGCCAATTAGGATGCTTGACCTGTGCATATCCACCCCAGCTCCAGAAGTTGCAACCAGCAATCTTTCCACTATCACGAATGATACTGAAGACATATTTATAATAAATATCACGTCCCATTGTAGGACTACCTGCTTCTAATCCATAGTTGTCGCGTGGATAACCAAACTCTTCCAACACCATTGGCTTCCTCAAAGGTTGCATCAAGGCATAAGCCTCATCAATGTAATCCTGAGTATTCTGGCAAGCTGTTTCCACCTGTGATATCACTGATTCAGGGCCATTTGTCTCTATAGCGTCTTTGGTGGTGGAAACGTACTTACCCAACCATGCCCAATTGAAAGGCCACACGTGGATACATGCATAATCTATCTCTGGATAAGAATGAATCTTCTTGAAAAGTTCCAAATCAACCTCACAACCATTCTTCCCTTCACTACCTGTAGTGACTAAATGATTAGGATCGATGCCTTTTATAAGCTGTGCCTGTTCCTGAATCCAAGCTGCAAAACATGTTTTAGTAACTGAGTCTCTAGCAAAGGCACGAGGTTCGTTGGCCAGTTCCCATGCCATCAAAGCAGGAGACTCACTATAAGGTTGTCCCGTTATTGTATTGATTCGTGAAACGATAAACTTCACATGATTGGCAGCCAAAGCTTTGGCACTGTCATTTTGAGTGAATTTGCTGTGATAAGCCTGAAAAGCAGTCCAATCTTTAGGAGAGGGAACTTTACCTGCTCCTGCCCATTCCAGATAGATGCCAAACCCTCCACTCCATTCCCATGCATTGTTGAGATATAGCACTGCCTTCATGTCACGTCGCTCCAATTCAGTCATCAGATAATCCAGACCTTGGAGAATCGTATCATTGTATACACCAGGAGCGGTTTGCAAGGTGGGCTTTATCTGGTAATCCAGTTCTCCCGTTCCTTCTCCACCAACAAGAACACGTATGTTGTTGATTCCTATGTCCTGCATCAAGTCCAGTTCTTTGGCTAAACGATCACGATTTCCACCCTGACCCTCACTTGCCAGAATAGCTCCATACCAGAAATTGGTACCTACATAACGATACTCCTTGTCACCAATAAAGAACTTACCATCTTTGACAGTGACAAACCGCGAATCCTGAACTTTTTCTTTTGGGACATTACAACTGGTTACGAGTACTGTCATAAGCATTAGAATGGGGAAAAAATGCTTCTTCATATCATAAATGTGTTGTGTTTATACTATTCTATGACAAACAGGCGTTCCTGTTGAGGTCTAACCTGGGTTTTAATTTGGTTCTTGCAAGAAAATCTCTTGCCCCACAAAGCCTTCTTGATATCCAATTCGCGAGCAGAGCCTTGTGCCTCTATCTGGATGTTCCTGAGCATAGATTTCGTATCATTGAAAACATACACGAAAGTCTTAGCACCACACTTTACAGCATAGGCTGGCGCATCTCCTATCGTAGCTTTCATAGAGGTAAATCGTCCCTGTCCAGCCTCCAGCATTTCCTGGTTGACAAGAGCCACAACCCGGAAGCATTCGTTCGTCTTGCGATTATCGAAGTACTCCCACCACCAACTCATTGGTGTCACAGGCGTTGGACTGAATAGACCATACCAAAGGCC
>CAMKMK010000058.1 GCA_946413885.1 uncultured Prevotellaceae bacterium | reverse complement strand
GGGTCAAGGCAGGAAAAGTCACGAAAAAGTTGTATATTTGAGGCAAGAAAAGACATCGTGATGAAATTTAAGACGTTGATTTGGGACTTGGATGGTACTTTGCTGGACACGTTGCAGGATTTGGCAGAAGCCGTAAACCACGCCTTGAGGACGTGTGGGATGCCTGAGCGAAGCATCGATGAAGTTCGTCAGTTTGTGGGCAACGGAATACGCATGCTGATGCGGAGGGCTGTTCTTGATGGGGAGGAAAATCCTCGTTTCGAGGAATGCTTTGCTGAGTTTCGTGCCTATTATATGCTGCACTCCCAGAATCACACTTGTCTCTATCCTGGCATTGGGGAGACGCTTCAGACACTCCACTCGATGGGTGTCCGCATGGCTGTGGTGAGCAATAAACTCCAGGCAGGCGTGGACAGGCTCTATCAAACTTGGTTCCAGGACACAATCGAAGTGGCGATAGGTGAACGTCCAGAATTGAGGCGCAAGCCAGCTCCTGACATGGTCGATCAGGCTCTGAAAGAATTGGGCGTGCGTGCTGATGAGGCTGTCTATGTGGGTGATTCAGACGTGGACATCCAGACGGCCCGCAATTCAGGCCTGCCTTGCATCAGCGTACTTTGGGGCTTCCGCAGTCGTGAGGTGCTGGAGGAGGCAGGAGCCACGTGTTTCGTAGATCAACCCAACGATATCATAACAATTATCCAACAAATATGAAGAAAGCGTTTTTTTTACTGATTGTAATCGTCCTTAGCATAGGAGCGAAAGCACAGGTGGTAGGTGCAGTTCCTGACAGCAGCGAATTGCGCAGGTCTTTTGGGGAGTGGGATAAAGCAATGTTCCTTCGTCCCACAAAGAATTATTTTCCAGAGACGTGGTTTCATTTCCTCAATGGAAGTGTGGGCAGCAAGGGCATCACAGCCGACCTGAAGGCTATTGCTGAAGCAGGATTTGCTGGTGTGCAGTTCTTTCATGGCCAACAAGGTAACCCTGCTGATTGGCCAGGGACAGAGGAGCACATCGAATGCTTAAGCCCCAAATGGGAAGCCCTGGTGAGACAGACTGCTGACGAAGCCAATCGATTGGGATTGAGGTTCACCATACAGACGTGTCCTGGATGGGCGATGAGTGGAGGGCCTTGGATTAAACCTGAACAGGCTATGCGGCATTTGAGTTACACGCGTACAGATGTAGAAGGAGGAAAGCAGGTCAAGGTGAACCTTCCTGTCAAGTATACGCAGGACTGGCGTAACTATCAGGATTTGATGGTGCTCGCCTTCCCTACCCCTGAAGGTGACACGGGAACTTTCCTGCGTACAGAAAAGGTGATAGCCAACGACCAGCAGGAGAAATGGGAACAATGCCTCAACGGCAAGTTGCAAGGGAGTTTCCAATTGAAACCCACGACGAAGGATCGTCCCTACACGATTGATATCACTTTGCCTGAGGAGACGACGGTAAGGAGTCTGGAATTCAATCCCATCGATAATTTCAATCATGACTTTGGCGTAGATCCTGCCATCCACGTTAAGATGGAGGCTTTGACGGCCAATGGGAAGACTACCGTTCTGGAGACTGACATGCCTATGGCCAATTGGCAGGATAGCGAATTTACCATGACCTTTGCGCTGGATGAGTGCAAGGCTCGTCGTTTTCGTGTGGAGATAACCAACAAGCATACCATGAACGTCTCGTCGATGAAGCTCTATTCAGCAGCGCGCAAGAACAATTGGGAAGGAGAGGCAGGATGGACTTCCCGCAGCATCGATCGAGGGGGTGAACACCCCAAGCAGAGTACAGCCGCCTATGTACGCTATGCCGACATACGCGACCTTACCAGCAAGATGTCTGCTGATGGAACTTTCGTTTGGGACGTGCCTGCTGGCAAATGGACTATTTTGAGAATAGGACACGTCAATACAGGACGGCGTAATGGTCCCGCTCCAGCAGAGGCAACAGGATGGGAAGTGAATAAGTTTGACGCTGAGTGCGTAGATTTTCAGTTCAACAGTTATGTGGGACGACTCAATTCATGTCCCCTCAAGGGATTGCTTCATAATATGCTGATGGACAGTTGGGAATGTGCTTCCCAAACATGGACAAAGCGTATGCCTGAGGAATTCCAGCGTGTCAGCGGATATGAGCTGAAGACGTGGATTCCTGCCCTGTTCGGCTATGTTATCGACAACCAGGAACGCACCAGCGAGTTTCTGTGTGATTGGCGCATGACCCAGAATGACCTTTTTGTAAACAACTTCTACGGTCGCATGGCTGAGAATGCCAGACGGGTTGGTCTTACCGCCTCCTACGAAACAGCAGCGGGTGATATCTTCCCAGCCGATTGCATGGAGTATTACAAGAATGCTGATGTTCCCATGTGTGAGTTCTGGCAGCCTTTCCATAATTTCTTGGCAAACCACAACTACAAGCCCATCTATCCCACGGCTTCTGCTGCCCATCTCTATGGAAAGCCTCGTGTGTCGGCTGAATCCTTCACGAGTTTTGTGCTTACCTGGGATGAGCATCTCTCCATGTTGCGAGAGGTGGCCAACCAGAATCTGGTGGAGGGCGTTTCTCATCTGATATTCCATACCTATACCCACAATCCTGACCCTGACAAATATTGTCCTGGCACCACTTTTGGTGGGGGCATTGGAACACCTTTCCTAAGGAAACAAACTTGGTGGAAACACATGCCTACCTTCACTACCTATTTAGCCAGGTGTACGTATATGCTTGAGCGTGGATTACCTGTCAGCAGCGTCCTCTGGTTCATAGGCGATGAGATTCAGCAAAAGCCTGATCAATTCCAGCCCTTCCCTGCCGGATACCGTTTTGATTATTGCAACACAGACGCTCTCTTGACACGTGTCAATGTGCGTGATGGCAAGTGGGTTACTCCAGATGGTATCCAATACGACGTGATGTACCTGAAGAATTGTGAGCGTATGCTTCCAGAGACAGCCGAACGGCTCCTCGCTTTGGTTCGTGCGGGAGGTGTCCTTGTTGGCGATGCGCCCAAGTATCCTGCCACCTTGGCTGACAACGAGGGTCAGCAGCATCGTTTCAGCGCTGCCGTCTCTGCCCTTTGGGGTGGACGAACCGGCGAGGGGAAAGTCATTTCTGGCAAGAAACTGGAGGAAGCTCTTTTGGAGCTTGGTGTGGCTCGTGATGTGGAGACGACGGATGCCCGTTGGCTTCATCGCAAGACAGAGGGGGCGGATTGGTACTTTGTCTGCCCTGGTGAGGAGAAGGAATTTCATGGTGACATCTCTTTCAACTGCACAGGTCGTGTTGAGCTGTGGAACCCGTTCTTAGGAACGGAAGAACCTGTTGCGACCGTTGAAGAGAGCGGCCGTACCCGCATTCACCTCGATTTGCAGCGTGGCGAGTGTCTGTTTGTCGTCTTCAATCACGATGGCAAGAAGCAGAAGGTTCACGACTGGATCGTTCAGGAGGAACATGAACTTACGGAGCCTTGGAAACTGACCTTCCCCTTGGGATGGGGTATCGAGAAACCTGTCGAGACGAAAACTCTCAAGTCTTGGAAGGATCTCGACCTTTCTGAGGAAGGGCGTGCTTTCAGCGGTACCGTGACCTATGAGACAAATCTTCGTGTTGACAAGAAGAATCGTCGAGCCCGCTATACACTTTCGTTGGGCAATGTGGAGGAGATTGCCGTCGTTTACGTCAATGGTCAGGAGATAGCCACGCTGTGGGCTCAGCCTTTCGAGTGCGACATTACCCATGCTTTGCGGAAGGGCGACAATCGTCTTGTCATCGAGGTTACGAGCACTTGGTTCAATCGTTTGGTTTACGATGCCCGTCAGCCTGAATCTGCCCGCAAGACGTGGGTATTGGCAGGTCCCAATGGCCAGTCCCCTCTTCGCGATAGTGGTCTTTTAGGTCCCGTTCGCCTTGTGGTGGAGAAATGAATTAGGATAAAAGAATGATCAGATAAGATTGTTATGAAGAAGATCCAGAATTTGTTGGTGCTGATGATGCTTGCATGCACCCTTTCAACTTTGGCTGATACCGTAAACCTTTCCTTTACCCTTAGTGGAACGAATCATTTGAGTTACAAATATGATTCCTCCACAGGAGCCTATACCTTTACCACGACAGGTGGAGACCCTTACGTTTACTTGTCTGCCCTCAAACGCTCGTTGAAAGACGAAGATTTCATGCTTTCCTTCGAATATCAGAGTTCGACGGGCATCGATGATTTCCGCATCTATTTTGGAAACAACTATTCGGAGTCTCGCGCGCGAAGTTTTGGCGCTATTGAGGCTACGTCTGAATGGAAGGAACATCGGGTCAATCTCTATTCTTCGAAAGCGGATTTCAACTGGGGAAAGTCAGGTCAGACCATGCGTTTCGACTTAGGCACCCAAAGCGGCAAGAATATCTCCATCCGCAATGTCATCATTTCTTCAGGTACTGATGAAGACAAGGCTGAATATCTGCATAAGCAGAGACTCAACCAGCATCTTGCTGAATACTTGTCCACGAGTTATCCATGTAGTGTGGATAATGTTGAGGTTTCTTCCAGCACAATCACCATTCAGGGTACTGTGCCAGCAGGTGGTCAGTACAGGTTGGTGGAGATCACACCCTACGGAGATGTTACTGAGGATACGGAATTCGTCTGGTCAGCCGACATCACAGAAGAGAATTTCTCCTTCCAGGTCATGCGCAATGCCTCTCGACAAGGTTTCCGCTATGATCGTGTGCTTTCCAAATGGGCCATCATGGATGTCAGCGGCGAGACCCCCGTTCTGGCGTCTCATGCACGCTATGCTGATGTGGTAAAGGCAAAGGCGAGCCCACGTGAGATGCCGCTCAAGGGAAAGAAAGGATTGGGAGGATTCTTCATGAATGGGTTTACAAGCGACCTGGACGACCTTGGCATAAAGAGCGTTACCGTCAATATTGTCTGCAACCAACTCATTTCCACCACAGCCGGATTGTTTGGAAATGCTGAGGAATACAAGTATGGAGGCAAGACCTATTACATAAACAAGAGCAGCATCGCCAATCACGACAACACGTTCAAGGAATGCTACAAACGTGGAATCGTCACCAGTGCCATCCTGCTTTTCACTCCCACCAGTCCTGATGCCTGGACCACGAAGGCACTCTGTCATCCTGACTACAATGCGGGCTATTACACGATGCCCAACATGACTACTCCAGAGGGCGTCAATACCTACGCTGCCATCATTGCATACCTTGCCAACCGTTACAACACAGCCACTTATGGGCGCATCAATCATTGGATCATGCACAACGAGGTGGATATGGGGTCAGAATGGACCAACATGGGTGACCAGCCGGTAAACATCTACATGGACGCCTACGTCAAGAGCATGCGTCTTGTCTATAACATCGTTCGCCAGTACGACCAGAATGCTGCCGTGCTTGGTTCTTACACCCACAGTTGGACTCAGAACAGCGATGGGGCAGGCTATAACAGCAAGAACATGCTTGGCATCACCTGCAAGTATTCTGAGCGGGAAGGTGATTTCTGGTGGGGTGTTGCCTATCATCCTTATCCTCAGGACTTGACAAAGCCCCGTTTCTGGAGCGACGATACCAGCAGTACCTACACCATGTCCAGCCCCTATTGCACGTTCAAGAACCTGGAGGTCATCAATGCGTGGATTCTCACACCTGAGAACTTCTACAAGGGGGATACCAAACGTGTTCTTTTCTTGAGCGAGAATGGTACCAATTCGCCTGATTATTCCAGCACACAGCTCTCGTATCAGGCAGCAGGTGCCTGCTGGGCATGGAAAAAGGTGAAGCGGCTTACTGGCATTGATGGGATGCAATGGCACAACTGGATTGACAATCGTCAGGAGTTCGGACTTCGTATCGGTCTTCGCCGTTTTGGTGATGACGAGTCAGACCCTCATGGCTGCAAACCTGTCTGGTATGTGTGGCAGGCAGCCGATACAGAGCGCGAGGAGGAAGTCTTTGCGCCCTATCTGCGTATCATAGGTGTCACTTCGTGGAGTCGTATCTTTCATGGTTCGCTTACTCCCGTTGAGGATGTTTCCCTCGATGAAGGTAAGGAAGATGCTTCTCAGGTCTTCACGCTCGATGGGACACGTGTAAGTTCCTCTCAGGAGTCTCTACGCCCTGGAGTTTATGTTGTCCGACAAGGAGGCACAACTCGCAAGACTCTGGTTCGTTAATCGTGATTTCTGACATAATTTTTGCACACGTAGAGGTTGGATTGTGCATTTTTGTGATATAAATTTGCACAATTCAATCATTTTTGTTACCTTTGCACCCGTTTTAGGACAAGATATTATCTAAATTAGATCAAAAATGAAAACGAGAATTTATTTAGTGGCTGCCTTCTCTTTTGTGGCAGCGAGTGTCTTCGCTGGTGGTCTTCTGACCAACACCAACCAGAACGCAGCCTTCGTGCGCAACTTTGCCCAGGAAGGTAAGATTGACTTGACGAGTATATACACCAATCCTGCTGGCGGCGCTTTTCTCACTAACGGATGGCACCTGAGTCTCAACAGCCAGACGGCTTTCCAACAGCGTAACATCGAAACCACTTTCCCGCTCTTCCAGTACAACTATGAGAATCGCGACCAGAAGCATCGCTTTGAAGGTAAGGCAACAGCTCCCGTCGTTCCCTCCTTTACCCTTTCTTATAATAAAGACAAGTGGAGCCTCTCTGCTCACTTTGCTGTCACAGGTGGTGGTGGCAAGTGCGAGTTCGACCAGGGACTTGGTTCCTTTGAAGCAGCCTATTCAGGTGTGATAATGCAGAAGATGCAGACGCCTGGAGTCTTTTCCGCTCTTATGACACAAAGTCTCATCGGACAAGGTGTTCCAGCAGCACAGGCAGAAGCAATGGCGGCAACGGGTCAATTCAAGGGCTACTCCATCAACAGCTTCATGAAGGGACGTTCCTACTATTTCGGCATGCAGGTGGGTGGCACATACAAGTTCATCGACAATCTGGCAGGTTATGTTGGCCTTCGAGGCGTCTATGCAACCTGTAACTACAACGGTGCTGTCAATCCCTCTATCGCCTACAGCCTTCCCGCTGCTGGCATCGAGAACGGCATAGCAGCCCTCAACAACTACGGCATCGAGCTGAACTGCGACCAGACAGGCTTTGGCGTGACCCCCATCATTGGTCTCGACTGGAAGATAAACGAGCATTGGAACGTGTCTGGAAAGTACGAGGCACCCACCAAGATTAGCCTCAAGAACAAGAGCGAGATCGACATCGCAAGCCCTGAAGTACAAGCACAGGCAGCAGGTATCCTTGGACAGTTCGAGGACGGAGCAAAGGTACGTGAGGACGTTCCAGCCCTCTTGGCTCTTGGCTTAGAGTACTCCCCAATTGAAAAGGTGCGCATCGATGCAGCCTATCACCAATTCTTCGACAAAAAATCCAAGAAATATGCCGACAAGCAGAAACTCATCGACCACAACACCCACGAATTCATTCTGGGTGTCGAGTACGACATCTGCAAGCTCGTTACCATTTCCGGCTCATGGGAAACCACACGCTACGGCCTCAGCGACGCCTTTATGAATGACCTCTCGTTCAGCCTGTCCAACAACATGGTTGGTGGTGGTGTGCGCATCAATGCCACAGAGCGATTCAGCATCGACCTTGGTTATATGTGTACTTTCTACAACGATCGCGAGGTTACGACCCAGACAGCCGTTGGTCCCAAGAAAGACCTCTACAGCCGCAAGAACCACACCTTCGGCATCGGCTTCAACCTGGATCTTTAAGTTAACAAGATATTTTTCACAACAAGTATCCCCCGCCATTTGGTCAACGAATAGCGGGGGATACTTTGTTTCAGAAACATCCATTTTCTACATCAGTCCCTTTCTCTCTTCTAAATAGTAAACGAGGGAGGGCCTTGTTGATTCTATCCAACGGGGATTGCTTATTTCTTGCCTGCTTTCTTGGCTGCTTTTGCTTTCTCCTTGTCGTATTTCTCCCAGAGCTTTTTCTTGATGACGAGAGCTTTCTGGGCTTCTGTGCTGGCTTTGGCTGCTGCCTCTGCTTCAGCCTCATCTGCAGGATCGGCATAGGCGTGGCGATATCCCTGCTGCTTATCCCAATATCCACGTGTAAAGTCTGGGAAGGCTACGCTTGCGCAGTTGTTGTCCATACTGAGGGCTCCCAACTCGGCCAGCGAGCACCATTCTGCCAAATCATAAACATCCATGTCGAGGGGTAGACCGTTCTGGAGACAGTAAACAAGGCGGCTGTCCATGATGAAGTCCATTCCTCCATGACCCATCTCGCGGCCTAACTCGCCGTATTTGGCAAGTATAGGATGGTAATACTTCTTGACCAACGCATCATACTCTGCCTGGGGAAGGAAAGAATGTGTCGTCAGGTTGTCCACCTGAGGCTTCACGCCGCTGGCTGAGAGTTGAGCCTTGTCGAGAGCGATGTGTGGTTCTGGATACTTGGTTGCATAGCCTTTTGTTCCTGTGAGCTTGAACAAGCGGTTGTAAGGCTGGGGAGTCATCACGTTGTGCTGGATCTCGATCACCTTTCCCTGAGCCGTACGCATGAGGGTTGTCGTCTGGTCGCCGTTACGGAAATTTTTGTACTCCTTGCCTGTCTTTTTCTTCATGTATTCGGCACCTATGAAGCTCTTGGTATCCATCGCTACCAGCGTGGTGAAACGATCGCCTCGATGGATGTTCATGCATTGGGCAACGGGTCCCAAGCCATGCGTTGCATAGACGTCGCCACGATTTTCGGCATTGTACTTCATGCGCCATCCAAGCTGCTCAGGATCTGTTCCATCAGGATTCTTCCAGTATGCTTCCCAGAAATCCGACAGGTTGTGGATGTAGGCGCCTTCCGCACGGATAATCTCGCCGAAAACGCCCTGCTGAGCCATGTTGAGGGCGTTCATCTCGTAATAGTCATAGCAACAGTTCTCGAGGATCATGCAATGCTTGCGTGTCTTCTCAGAGAGGTCAATCAGCTCCCAGCATTGTTCCAGGTTCATGGCGGAAGGAACCTCGATGGCCGTATGCTTGCCGTTCTCGAGAGCACACTTTGCAACAGGGAAATGATGATCCCAATCCGTAGCCACATAGACCAAATCGATATCAGAGCGTTGACAAAGTTCCACGTAGCCCTTTTCACCACTATAAATAGCTGCTGGGGCGAGCCCCTTGTTGCGCAAATATTTTTGACAAGCCTCAGCACGTTCTTCCTCGTAATCACAGAGGGCAACCACCTGCACGCCAGGGATGTGGGCGAAACGGTTGACTGCACCAGGGCCACGCATTCCCAATCCCACGAAGCCAACGCGGACGGTGGCCAACTTGGGAGCTGTCATGCCCAATGCACTCTGCTGTCCTGCAGGACGCTGAGGAGAATCCAAAACAATAGTGCCTTTGTCCCAATGCCACTTGGTGGTTGGACTAAGACTTTGAGCCAAGCCTGCCTGATTCATGAAGAGAATCAAAGCGGCTGCAGATAAAAGGTTTTTTAATCGCATAAGAAATAGTTTTGAATGAAATGTGCTACAAAGATAATGCAACTCTTGGAGATAAAGAGTACAAAGAATGTGAATAAACCTTAAATCGGATTCAAGATGCCTGTCAATTGAGAGAGAAATCCCATTAAAAAATGTATCTTTGTACTTTAAATGAAGTCAGGTTCTATGCTGGAAGAAAACAAGACCCCCTTGTTGGGGATGACATTGGATGAGCTGAAAAAAGCAGCCCAACAGATGGGTATGCCCGCCTACATCGGCTCCCAACTGGCTGACTGGATCTACAGGCACAAGGTGGACAGCATCGAGGAGATGACCAACATCTCGAAAAAGAACCTGGCAAAACTTAAGGAACGATTCACCCTGGGCAGAATGGTGCACACAGAGGCTCGACAAAGCGTGGATGGGACCGTGAAATACCTGTTCCCCACCCTCGACGGGCAACGGGTAGAATCGGTTTTCATCCCTGAGAGCGACAGGGGAACACTTTGCGTGAGCAGTCAGGTGGGGTGCCGCATGGGATGCCGCTTCTGCATGACAGGACGGCAAGGGTTCCAGGGAAATCTGACCGCCACAGACATCCTGAACCAAATCTATTCACTCCCAGAACGAGAGAGACTGACGAATGTGGTTTTTATGGGACAAGGCGAGCCACTCGACAACCTGGATGCCGTACTAAAAGCCACCCAGCTTCTCATGGCGGACTATGGGTTAGCCTGGAGCCCTAAGAGGATAACGGTTTCCACAGTAGGCACACGGAAGAACCTGTTGCGCTTCCTGAAAGAAAGCGATTGCCACCTTGCCATCAGCCTGCACAACCCCTTCCCTGACCAGCGTCTGGCCATGATACCTGCAGAGAAGAGTTTCAGCCTGACAGAATTCATCCCCTTGCTCAAGCAGAGAGACTGGTCCCACCAACGAAGGCTGAGTTTCGAGTACATCGTTTTTGAAGGGATGAACGACACGGAAACCCACGCCAAGGAACTGGTCAGGTTGCTTGCTCCCATAGAATGCAGAGTGAACCTGATTCGCTTCCATCATATTCCAGACACCCCCTATCAGGACACCTCTAAAAGGAAAATGATCTGGCTGCGTGATTATCTGACCCGTCATGGGGTAACGACGACCATTCGAGCCAGTCGTGGAGAAGACATCTATGCTGCGTGTGGTATGCTTACTACTGCAAAAACGAAGAAACAAAATACAGTTTTGGTATGAAGAAAACACTATTATTCCTAAGCATCCTTGCGACGATGATCCTATCCGGCTGCAAGAAAAACATGATATTCCCCGTTGCCAGCGGAAGACCCTATGAAGTAATGGTAGTGATGGACACAAAAACCTGGGAGGCTCCCACAGGAAGGGCTCTCTTCGACGTATTGGACACGGACGTTCCCGGATTGCCTCAAAGCGAGCGTTCGTTCCATATCTCTCAGGTCGAGCCCAAACACTTCAGCCGAAACCTGAACATCTTCAGGAACATCATTCAAGTGAACATCGATCCTCAGCAATTTACCCAAACGAAGATGAAATTCATGCGTGACAAGTACGCTATGGATCAAATCGTGTTGACCATCAACAGTCCTTCAGGCAAAGACTTCCAGGAGTTCTGCAAGGCGCACAGCCAGGACATCGTGGATTTCCTGACTAAGATGGAGATGAACCGTCTAGTGAAGGAGTTGGGAAAGGAATACTCGAAATGCACCTACGACCTGGCTTGGGAAATCTTCAACTGCAAGATGCATGCCCCCAAGGAAATCACCAGCTACAAAAAAGGCGAGAATTTCCTATGGACAAGCAACAACACGGCAACGGGTATGGAGAACATCTGCATGTACAGCTACCCCTACGAAGGCCCAGAGACATTTAACAAGGAATACATGCTGCACAAGCGTGACAGCGTGATGCAAAAGAATCTGCCTGGCGAGAAGCCTGGAATGTACATGCAGACCGACACCCTGTGCACCATGATAAAACCCATCGTAGTTCATGGAATGTATGCGATGGAGACCAGAGGCCTCTGGATCATGAAAGACGACTGCATGGGTGGTCCTTTCGTCAGCCACAGCCG
>CAMKMK010000057.1 GCA_946413885.1 uncultured Prevotellaceae bacterium | reverse complement strand
CCAAGAGAAATCTGCTTCGAAAGCTCTCTTTTTTTTCATTAGAAAACAACGACGTATTGTCTTTGTCATTTCAACGTGTCGTCTTTCCCATTTCGACGTGTTGTCTTTGTCATTTCAACGTGTTGTGTTTTAAATCGCGATTACATCTCTCTGCATGCTTTTCTCCTCTTACCTTGTTTAATAAAAGAAAGGGGGCAGGGGAAACATTCTTTTATTTTCAGTTTTTGGATTGCAAAAATTTGTTTGATATTCCGAAATGTTCTACCTTTGTGGAAAAAAGGAAAACAATATGAAAGTTAGACCAGCATACAAGCGGATACTCTTTTCGGCATTCTGTCTGATGGCATTATGCGTGCAGGCATACGAGAAAGTTCATTTCACAGAGAATGGTTTAGTTTACTCCTCTGTTCTTCCAGCTGCGTGCGGTCACTATCTGGGAAGACACGATAGTACTGACGTGATAATATGTGGTTATGAGTCGCCTGAGCGTTTTGCTCCAGAGCAGCCGCTCCAGATCGCATATTCTGTAATTCACGACGGCAAGACTTACAATGTGGTAGGCATTGGTAAGGAGGCCTTTGCTGGCTTACATACGGTGGAGAAGATAATTGTGGAAGAGGGTATCGAAGAACTCAATAGCTATGCTTTCGCTCTTATGCCGAATCTGAAGTCAGTAAGACTGCCGTCAACGCTGAACAGTTTGGGAAGTTATATGTTTTATGAAAGTAACAATCTTACTGAGATACTGATGAATCCTGGAGGCAGTTGGATTTCGCCAGACGGCAGTAATGCTATTACAGGTTGTGAAGGGGATAGTAGAATCTTGTTTATTGCAGGCTGTTCCACCAGTAAGATTCCTACTTTTATTGAGGAAATCGATGAAAATGCTTTCTGTGGTTGCCAGTCTTTGGAGCGGATTGTGATTCCCGAGGGCGTGATAAAGATTGGTGATGGAGCCTTCAGCGGTTGCACTAATCTAAAGGAGGTGATTCTCCCAGAATCGCTCGAGGAGATATACAGCGGAGCCTTTTCTGACTGTATTTCGCTAAAGTCCATCTTTATCCCTAAGAACGTTAGCAGGTTATACGGAGATATGTTTGAAGGCTGCCATCAGCTTTCATCAATTGTCGTTGATAAGGATAATCCAACCTACGACTCCCGTTCGCATTGCAACGGCATCGTTCGGAAATCCGACTCAACGCTTGTGGCAGCCTGCAAGGCAACTGTCATCACCAAGGACATCAAACGGCTTGACATAGATTGCTTCAGTGATATCAACATCCATTCACTGAGGATTCCCAAGACATTAGAGGAGTTTTCGGCTTGGGCATTTGCCGGTTGTAAAGAGATTGACGAAATATCTGTTGACCCCAAGAATCCTAACTACATGTCGCCCGAAGGTTCCAACATCATCCTCACTAAGGACGGAAAGACACTTTTAATGGGGTGCAGGACCTCGGAGATTCCTGAAGGGATAGAAAAAATCGGAGCAGCAGCTTTCTACGGTAGGTACCCAAATCGTCTGCTTAGGTTGCCTGAAGGAGTGAAAGAAATCGGTAGGCGCGCTTTTGCATATTGCAACGAGATAAATAACGTGGTCATTCCCTCGTCGCTGACATCGCTGGGTGAGGCTGTCTTTGAGGAATGCCATAACCTCTACACCGTTCAGATTCTGGCACCGTTGAAGAAGACAGAATATGCCACCTTCAGAAACTGTAAGAACCTCGTCTCAATAAACATTCCAGAAGGCATGAAGGTAATAGGGTATCACACATTCGATGGTTGTTCCAACCTAAAGAATGTTCATTTACCCTCAACCATAGAGGAAATCGAGATTGATGCTTTCCGAGATTGTCCGTATTCTCAAATGCAGAGTGGCGTCGCATCGAAGTAGCGCAACCAACATTTTGCGAGGAAATCTATTGTCTTTCTGGAGAGAGAAATTTATCTCCCCATAATTCTGTAACCACAACGTGAACCTCGTCGCCATTTTCTCATTTTATTGTAGTTTTTCCTTATTCCCCCTTTGCTGTTTCCACAAAAAAATGTATATTTGTAGCGTAAAAAACAAGCGAAAGTGAATACTTCCAGTCAATTAACATTTTGCAAAGAAATGATACAGAGAACGATAAGAAAAACGTTTTATCTGTGGATGCTCATAGGAATAGGGATGAATGTTTGTGCTCAAAACTTCCGTTTTGCGCAGATGACGGACATCCACCTGAGTCCTGGCAACAAGGAGCACGAGGAGGACCTGAGGAACAGCATCCAGGAAATCAATGCTGAGGAAGGCGTGGACTTCGTGCTCATCACTGGCGACATCAGCGAGAAGGGAGATCGAGAGACACTCAAGCGGGCAAAGGAACTGTTCGACACCCTCGAGCCTCCCTACTACATCGTGATGGGAAACCATGAGACGAAATGGAGCGACTCAGGATGCACCGCCTGGCAGGAGGTCTTTGGATACGAGCGCTTCCAGATGGAACACAAGGGAGTGCACTTCCTGGGATTCAACACTGGCCCCCTGATGCGTATGGCCTACGGACATGTCGTGCCGCAGGACCTGAGCTGGCTGGACGAGGAACTGGGCAAGCTGCCCAAAGACGCCCCAGCTATCATCGTGACACACTACCCTCTGATGGACGGCGATGTGGACAACTGGTACCAGGTGACGGATGTGCTGAGGAAATACAACGTGAGGCTCTGTGTGGGCGGACATTACCATGCGCTCAGGAACCTCTCCTACGACGGCATTCCTGGCGTACTGATGCGCTCCAACCTGAGGAACGAGGAAAAGAAGTCTGGCTTTGGTATGTATGAGGTGACGCGCGACAGCATACGCGTGATGGTCCACAACCAGGGGACAGCACCCTTCCAACTGGCGTGCTACAGCCTGCAAGGACCCATCAAGGACCTGGAGGGCAATATCCTGGACCCCAAGGCAGGAGCGAACCACTATCCCAGCATGGAGGACAACAACGTCTACAGCAACGTGAGGGAGGCGTGGAAACTGGAAACGGGCGTGGGTGTCTACAGCAGTCCTGCCTACAGCAAGGGACGCGTCTTCGTGGGCGATGACTTGGGCATCCTGACAGCCTACGACGTGAGGGACGGCAAACAACTGTGGCAGTTCAGGACGAAAGCACGCATCGTGGGCACTCCAGCCGCAGCAGGAGGCATCGTGGTGACTGGCTCTGCTGACCACTGCATCTACGGCCTCTCTGCCAAGACAGGCAAACTGCTGTGGAAGGTGGAATGCGAGGCGCCTGTGCTGGGAGCAGTAACCATCCAGGACAGCAGATGCTACGTGGGGGCAAGCGACCACAAGATGCGCTGCATAGCCCTGAAGACAGGACAGGTGGTGTGGACACTGGACGGAGTGGAAGGTTACATCGAAACGAAGCCGCTCGTGACGAAACAGCACGTGGTCTTTGGAGCATGGGACAACCATCTCTACAGCGCGAACACCCAGGACGGCACGCTCCAATGGAAATGGAAAGTGGAGAAGGGAAGCACCCACTACAGCCCTGCAGCCGTTTGGCCTGTGGAGGCAGCAGGGAAGGTCTTCGTGACAGACCCTGACCGCGCCATGTCTGCCATCGATGCGCAGACGGGAAAGACGGTGTGGCGCACGAAACAGTCGATGGTGAGGGAAACCATTGGACTCTCGAAGGACAAGAAACGCGTCTACAGCAAAACGATGAACGACAGCATCGTGTGCTACCTGACGGAAGGCTCGAAACCCATCGAGCTGTGGGCGACAGCCGTAGGATTTGGCTATGAGCACGCTCCCAGCATGCCAGTTGAACAGGACGGTGTTGTTTACGGAAGCACAAAAGAAGGCATGATCTTCGCCCTGGAAGCCAAACAGGGACAGCTGCTGTGGCGCCACAAGATAGGAAACTCGCTGATCAGCACAGTGGTGCCCATTGGCAAGCATCGCATCCTCTTCACCAGTTCAGACGGCGTGATAGGCATGTTGACGGACAAATAATATAATGTAGAAATCAAAATAATTCTATAAACACAAAAAAGATGAAACAATTCACCAAACCAATTCTGGCAGTAGGCGTTTTTTTGCTCTTTCAAACATTGGGGGGCATTCTGCTAATCATCGTTCAAAGTCTTATTAACCCTGAAAGCGTCCATACGGGAGAGCTGGCAATGAACTCAACAACATTGGGATTCATCCTGATTCTGACGGGAGCGTGTACGGTACTGACTTGCTGGCTAGTAATGAAAATGATTAAGATGCGTCAAACCTTTGATGCCAGCCGCATCGATTGGGGCATGGCCTGCGTAGCCATCTTGGCAGCCATCGCAGGAATTTTCGCATGCGACTTGCTGAGCGATCAGTTCGATCTGCCCAACCTTATGGAAGAACAAATGAAGGGGATGGCACATAACTTCTGGGGCATCCTCGCCGTAGCTGTCATAGGACCCATTGTGGAAGAACTGGTTTTCCGCGAAGCCATCTTGGGCCACATGTTGCGTAAAGGGGTGGAACCTTGGACGGCAATGATCGCTTCCGCCATCCTCTTTGGAATAATTCATTTAAACCCTGCACAGATACCTTTCGCAACCATCATGGGACTCCTGCTCGCCATCATCTATTATAAGACAGGCAACATCGTTATTACCAGCATCATCCATATTCTCAACAACTCTCTGGCTATTTGGGAAATGAATCTGCTGGGTGATGAGGTTGACACTTTTTCTTTCACGGAATGGATAGGAGGGAAGTATGTGGCAGGAGTTGCCATCATCTTGGGCATCGCTTTCTGTATTATCTTGATGCAACAATATTGGAAGAAAGTGCAGGAGCCTGTTTATTTCATAAAACCTATCGAGGATTTGACTGGAGAAGTACAAGAAGAGGAGAAGAAAATACAATAACTTATCAAACCCAGAAATCCATGAGACATCTACACGATTTTTCCTTCCTTATCCTTTCCCTTTGCTGTTCTCTTGCCTTCGCAGCAGAACCACGATGGGACAATGAAGGCATCACATTGGGCGACGAGAAGGAAGAACTATATGTGCCCCTGCTGGAAGGACAACGAGTAGCGCTGTTCAGCAACCAGACAGGATGTCAGAAATCAGGGGAACACGTGCTGGATGTGTTGATACGCAATGGGGTGAACGTGACCACTCTCTTCTCGCCAGAACATGGTTTTCGAGGAACTGCGGATGCTGGGGAACGGGTAAACAGCAGTGTGGATGAGAAGACAGGAATTCCTATCCTGTCACTTTATGATGGAAAGAAACCAGGGCCAAGCGATGAGGCAATGCAGGGCTTCGATGTGTTGCTGGTGGACATCCAAGACGTGGGACTGCGCTTCTACACCTATTACGTGACCATGCTGCAACTGATGCGACGTTGCAGCGAATGCGATCGAAAAGTAATCATTCTGGATCGTCCAAATCCTAACGGGCACTTTGTGGACGGCCCTATTCTGGACATGCGTCTGAAAAGTGGAGTAGGAGCACTCCCCATCCCAACTGTACACGGCATGACACTTGGCGAACTGGCTTTCATGGCACAAGGAGAAGGGTGGATTCCCGCTTGCAGATTAGAGGTGATTCCCTGCTCAGGCTACACTCACCACAGCCTCTATGCTCTTCCTATAGCCCCCAGTCCTAACCTTCCCAATATGCGGTCAATCTATCTCTACCCCAGTCTTTGTTACTTCGAGGGAACACCTGTCTCATTGGGACGCGGAACGGAAGCACCCTTCCAGCTTTATGGTCACCCCAGCTTCACTGGCTATCAGTTTACTTTCACTCCTGAGAGTCGTCCTGGTGCCAAGAATCCGACCCAACTGGGAAATAAGTGTTACGGAGTTGATCTGAGAGCGTTGGATATGGGAGAACTGCAACAACTGAAGCGCATTGACCTTAGTTATCTCGTGGATGCTTATATGCGTTTCCCTCAGAAGGAGGAATTCTTCCAGCGAGGAGGCGACTTCTTTGACAAGCTGATGGGACAGACGCGTATTCGCGAAATGATAAAGGCTGGGACCTCTGCCATTGAGATAGAAGCCACGTGGAAAGAGGACGTGAAGCGATTCAAGCAACAACGGAAAAAATACCTCATCTATGATGAATGAAAGAACTGACACGATAAACATCATGAAACACATCATCCTCATTACCTTGGTGTTGCTGTGCAGCACCGCTCTGCAAGCTCAGGAAATAAGGCAAGCCTATAAAGGCTATCCTTCACGCAGTGGAGAAATCGACATACGCACTGGGTTCCAAAATCCACCCAAGGGATATGGCAACGTGCCTTTCTACTGGTGGACAGGAGATTCTTTGAAACTGGAGAGGCTGGAAGAACAGTTGGAAATCCTCGCAGATGCTTCTACTGATGGTCTCTGCGTAAGTTACAACCACACTCATGCCGCTGTTGATACCGCTCTGAATGCTGCAGGACACGGTCCCTGCGGACGTGTACAAAGCGGTTCTCCCTATGTGATGAGAGACCCTGAATGGTGGCAGATTTGGAACACTTTCTCTGCACGCTGCGCTGATAAGGGAATCGGATTGGGAATGGATGACTACGTAGTGGCGTGGCCTAGGAATGGGGAGTTCATTGACGACGTGTTGAATCTGCCTGAGATAAAGAACCACCAGGGAAGGCTGAAAGTGCGCCTCATGGGACCTGACGAGAAACGGCCTGCCCACACGCTGACAGCCAGGAAGAAGGAGGGGACAGACAGCCTTGTTGTCGTCTACACAGAGCCTGCGCCAGAACTCAGTCCAACCTTTGGGCAAGAGATGATAAACCACTACTTCCAACCCTTCGTGGACCACATGGACGCGCATGGGAGGGAAGGTATGAACTACTTCTTCCAGGACGAGCTTCAGTATCACCTGAACCTGCACTCCTGGACAGACGACCTGCCCCAAGAGTTCCTCAAACGCAAGGGATACGACATCGTGCCCCTCCTGCCAGACCTCTTCGATGTGGACCTGAACGAAGCGCAGAGGGACAGGATTTCGCGCACACGACTGGACTATGCGGAAGTAGTCACCCAGCTGGCAGAAGAGCGCTACTTCCAGCCCATCTACAACTGGCATGCTGAGAAGGGCCTCATCTATGGCAGCGACAACGAAGGGCGAGGCATGAATCCAACCCAATATCTGGATTACTTCCGTGTGGAGAAATGGTTTACAGCCCCAGGAAACGACGCTCCAGCTCGAGGAAGCAGTTTCGTCCAGACGAAGGTGTCGAGCAGCGCAGCACACCTCTATCAGCGTCCTCGCGTGTGGCTGGAAGCTTTCCACAGCATGGGATGGGATGCGAATGGAGCCTTGCTTACCCACCAGCTGGACCATCACCTCATCGCAGGCGGCAACCTGCTCTGCATGCATGGTCTCTACTACTCCACCCATGGAGGATGGTGGGAATGGGCACCTCCCTGTTTCCATTTCCGCATGCCTTACTGGCCCCACATGAAAGTGTGGCTGAAATATGCAGAACGTCTCTGTTTCCTGCTCAGCCAGGGCATCCATGTGGCAGACATTGCCATCCTCTACCCCACAGAAACCCTCCAAGCCTTCCCTGGCACATCACCCAACCTCTCTTTTTCTGTGGGTAATGAACTTAGCCCTCACGGCATCGATTTCGACTTCATTGATTACGCCTCATTACAGAAAGCGCAAATCAATGACCAGCATTTAAACATTTCCGATGAGAGATACCGTGTCCTCGTCTTAGCTGACACGAGAGCTGCCCATGCTGAGACGTTGCAGAAAATCCACGAGTTTGCAGCAAAAGGAGGCATTGTGGTAGCCTTGGGAACTCTTATGGATGACCTGCAAAAGGACGAAAAAATCATTAAGGTGAGTTCACCAACAGAGGTGCGTAAACTGGTGCTCGATAAGACAACAACAGACTTTAGCACTTCTTCTGCAGAAGGGCGCGTGTTGCACCGCCACATAGGTAATCAGGATGTTTATATGATAATGGATATTTCGCATGGAGATGAGCTATTCTTCCGTTCCCATGGAAAAGTGGAGGTTTGGGATGCCCAGCATGGTACAATTACCGAAGTGCCCGTCCTGAGAACCGATGAGAAGGGAACCTGGATTCGATTTGATGGAGAGAAGGAAGCCTCACGCATCTATGTCTTCTCACCAGGAACCCCTCTTCGTGAAATGGGAACAGCAGAGGAAAAGACCAATGAAAAGATTCTCCCGCTGGCTGGTGATTGGGACATTACCATCGTGCCCACAATGGACAACAAATGGGGCGATTTCCGTCTCCCCGCCTCGCCTGGTAAGATAGGAGTGGAGGCTCGTGAGATGAAGTCTTTCTTCCTGCCTGGAACAGGAAAACTTCGAGTGGAGGAATTGATGGCTGCCTCAGATGCAGTCGACTATATCTATGGATACGGACCTTACATGGAAACCGCTACCGTCTCCAGACACCGTTCCATCGAAGATGTTACACAGGATGCACTCAGCGCAAACTCGAAAATTGCTTGGCGACCTTACGTCTTCTCTTGGCAATATGGTGTTTTCGATAGTCCTGGCGGACAAGGATATCACGGACTGAAAGCCAAAGTAGAGAGCAAGTTCTTGATTCTGAATCAGGGTGGACACCAGCTTTTCCGCACGAAAATCTATGCTCCGTCGGATGGCAGCTATCGCAAGATGGTGGAAGGAGTAAAGCCCTACTGCATCTTCTTGGACGGGAATATTATCAAAAGTGAACACAGTTACCTGCAGAAGGGGTGGCACACCCTGCTCCTGGTCTATGCCAACACGAAGGCTACAGGATACAGCTTGGTGGGAATGCGCAGCAGTAGTGTAGATCCACGTGACCGTTCTATGGTTATGTTCTATCCTGAGAGCGAGCCTGAGCCAAAGACGGTTGGAGAATATGAGCCTATCGTCGCTTCGAAATGGTATGGAACAAATTTCCTTCCTTTCGATATTCTAGGAGGAGCAAAGGGTCGTTGGCTTTATCGATTCCAGACAGCACCTGGAACCTGCGAAATGCATTTCGACGTGAAGGGCAAGATACTGGATATCTGGGTTGACAAGAAAAAGAGCGCATTGCCTGATCGCGAAGGAAATCTAAAATTGAAGGAAGTGAATCCTCATCCAGTGGATGTCTATCTGTTGGGGCAAACAGAGCTTGGTGTTTCAGGAGCAGATTTCTTCCGTGAACCTGTCAGCATGACTTGCAAAGGTGGCAGGATGCCCGCAGGTGACTGGACACAACAGGGTGCCCTGAAGTTCTACTCAGGTGGAGTGAGCTACAAACATGCATTCCGATTGGATGACACGAAGGGACCTGTACGTTTGGATCTTGGTTCTGTGGATGCAACGTGTGAAGTGGTCGTGAATGGACGTCACGTGGATGTACTGATCAACGCGCCATACGTGGTTGATATCACTGATTTCGTCAAGACAGGAGATAATGAGATGGAAGTCCTTGTGTACAGTTCGCTCGCGAATCATTACCAGACGATCCCCTCGCCATATAAGGGAACTCCTCATGCAGGATTGTTGGGACCAGTTACCATCAGGAAGTGAACCATTTTTTTTGCTTTATGCTCTAATCCTATGATATTGTACCCCAAATAACAAATTCACTTATGACATCACGAAAAAGCTCATTTATACGGAGAATTCTGATGATCTGTCTCATCGGATTGATGGCAATCAGTCAAATGGAAGGAGCAAAGAAGAAGGTGTACGTCACCTATATCCTGCACGGCAACATGAATTATGACCGATACGTGCGTCCTACCATCTGGAAGGAATTCCCCATCATTTACAACAATTTGCTGGACTTCATGGACGAGCATCCTGACTTCAAGGGACAGCTTCAATTCAGCGGACAGACGTTTGGATCGCTCCAGCAAGCAGCTCCTGAGGTAATAGAACACACGTTAAGGATACATCATCGAGGGCAACTCAATCTGACAGGAACCTTCTACAGCGAGCCAGTTAACGTGAACATGGATGGAGAGACAAACTATCGCTGTGCGTGGCTTGGCACAAAGATCATCGAGGACAATATCGGTCACCAGACAGATGGATTTTACCTGCAGGAGCGTGCCTATCATTCCCAACTGCCTTGGATACTGAAAAACGCTGGTGTCAGCTGGACTCCTATCATCACCAACGATGACTCGTGGTTTCCTTTCCGACTTCGCGGAATGGATGGCACACTCAGCGTCTGTGTCCCCATAACGCGAGATCGCAGCAAGATTGCTGAAATGGCTATACAGGCACCAAAGAACGCCCTTATCTGCATCGAGGAGGACTACGAGATCCCTCAGAGTTTCACTTCCACCTATCAACTTGTTGCGGATTTCAACAAGGAGAATAAAGACGTGGAAATCATCTGGATGACCGTGAAGGAGTATATCCAGCGGTTTGGCGTAAAAGAGGAAAGATATGTGGATCACAGCGCGAAGGCCAAGAATCGCGAGAACGGGACCTATTCCCGTTGGACGGCAGACCCGCTGGATATCATCTTGCAGAACCAGACAAACCAAAGCATGGATGACTTCAGGGCTGCCAAGATAGTGAATGCGCTGGCTCGAGAACAGTTTGGAGTGAAACTGGACGAGCCTTTCCGTTCAAGTGATGTTACGTTGCCTCATTCTTCCTTGGTTTGGAACATCGAACGTGCTGATCTCTATCCTGACATAGAGACCCGTTATCTGGCACGCGATGGAGAAGTGACCCTACTGAGCAAAGCAGAACATCTGCTGCTTTGGGCCGTGAATAGTGACGCGAAAGGATGGTATCCTCTTTACGAGAAACGGTGCGAGCGTCTCAATTCGTTTCAGGGAAGCAGCGCCTTGAGCAGAGCCCTCATCCAGAAAGGGATGAATCTGCTGAGCAGTCAGATGAGGCTGGATGGTTACGATCTTTATTACTTGCTGCTGAACGTGGAGCCCGCCCGCAGCCAGGAAATCCTTCTTGAGGCTGATGCGCCCTACGACATTTATGACTACACGAGTGGACAGAGATTGCCTAACCTGTGTACGCTGGAAAATGGGAAATACAGGATACGAGTCCTGACAGACCTCCCCTCGTATGGATACATGGTGTTGGGAGCAAAAAAGACAGAACGGGCCCAACGAATGGAGTGGGCGGCAGGAACCTCCATCAGCAAGAATGGCATCACGCTGACTGCGGAAGGCGATCACGTCCTGATGAAGTCCAATGGGCAAACCAATGAAATCAGTCTGGCTCCCTTTAAACTGAAGGCGCTGGCGGAGATGAACGATGGTAAAGGGGACGATACCTGGCGACCCTCAAAACCTTACGGAGAGCCTCGTGTCCAGATGTGCACGAATGGATTATGGCCTCAGCTGAGGATCGAGACGCAATTGGATTGGCTTGTTCACCTGCAAGAAACATTCACCATCGAGAACGATAAGGTTCGCGCTCATCTTCAATTCGTGTTCCCTCATCCCACCTTGGTGCGAGGACTGGAAAGCAGGGAAGGCTTTAATTTCAATCCTGAGGGGCTTGACCTCATCATCAAGACAGGCAAGACAGGATTCGTAGGGTTTGACATCCCCTTTGGCATCAACGAATACAAAAGCCCAGGAGTAGGGTATTTTTGTCCACTGAGTTCACTCTGGTTGCAGCAGGAGCAAGGTGGCTTACTCGTCTCTCCCCAGACGGGCGAACAGGCTTT
>CAMKMK010000056.1 GCA_946413885.1 uncultured Prevotellaceae bacterium | reverse complement strand
AAGGCTGAAATTTGACATTTCCCGCATATCCCTGACTCACGCGAGCATTAACGAAAGGTAAAATCCCCTCATTACAACTTGGAAAAACAACAAAATCAGCGATCCGAGTCATCCGAGTCTTCCGATAACTCCGAGTCATCCGAGTAATCTGAGTAATCCGAGTTCTCAGACAACACGTTCTTCCTGCCAACACAACGTGTCGAAATCAGGAAAGTGACTGGTTGGGGGGCGAGGAGATTAAGGTTCTGAGGGATGACTTGTTGAAGCGATGGCAGTACCTTGGGTAATTCCACTTCCATTGAAGGCGTCTACACGGAAGTAGTAGTCCTGATTGTTGGAGAAAAGGCCAAGTTCCAAGCTTGTACCCATAGCCTGGCAAGTGCTGAATAGCTCGTCTGGACGAGTTCCCCAGTGCAGGACATACCCTTGCGCACGATTTGCCGCAGGCCAAGACACCTCAATCCTTCTCTTGTCGGAATTTCTTGCAATACTGATTTCCTTCACAGAATCTGGTTTCTTGCCTGGCGCGATACCAAAGACACGAAGGTCGTGAACTGAGAACTTGCCTGTCAGCTGGCCTGTGTTCGTGAGTCGAATGTGTCTGGCTTTTACGGGTTTGGGGAGTACAATCAGTTCGTGTGGGCGGGTAGTGGTATTGTTTGACATGTCACATATCATTCGCCAATTCGATCCGTCGTCCGAGGCTTCTACTTTGTACTTGTATGGCGATTTGGGTCGATTGGTCTCATACATGCCGAAATCCTCATCAGCAAAGTTGGTCTGCACGGCATGAATGCGGCACGTTTGTTCCAGGTCGACAGCTATCCATTCCCTTGGTTCTCCACTGGTTGCACTCCACCACGTCTTTATGGTGTTGTCTGTAGCAAGGGAGGCGGGATGATTCTCTTTCTGGGAGGATGCTGTAGCCGTTTTGCCGAGGGAAAGATCCATCCATCCAGTCCAGGGCGACTCTTTCTTCCAGTCCATCTTGCGGTTGGGAAGGATGTAAGGATAATCAGAGAAGTCTGTCAGCGCGTGGATGAAGCCCTCTTCGGTAAAGATGACAGGATAGAAACCTATGCGGCGCTCGAAGAGAAAACGTTGGCAGACGACAGTTGAAGATACATGCCACCAGTTGCCATACTTGTCTTGGAAGGTGTCGCCATGTCCAGCACCCGTCATCCACCCTCCGGGTTTGATGCTGAAAGGCGAGTTTTCGTAGTGAGTAAAGGGACCTAGGGGCGAATCTCCCACGTATAGTCCGTCTCCATAGCAGTCGAATTCAGTACCAGGTCCTGCATATTGCAGGTAGTAGCGGCCATTGTATTTGAACATGGCTGAGCCTTCGTTACTGCTGGGGTCTGATGTGTCGTTTTTGTCTCCTCGACATTCCCATCCGTATATTTTCTCGTTATGGGGAATGAGTTCAACGGGATTGTCTTTGGCGCGGAAACCGTTTTCAGTATCCAACTCTACACCTTGTATGGGTTCCACTTGGCTGCATTCCCAGTAGAGATAAACCCTGTCGTCGTCATCCACAAAGAGATAGGGGTCTATTATGATCCTTGAAGGATCGTCGCGATAGGCGCAGATGGAGTCGGAGGCTACAACCCAGGAGTCACCATCTTCTGGGGAAGAAGTCTTATATAATCTGTTCTGAAAAGATGCCATGAAGTAGAGCTCATTCTTGTAGCTCATCACAGCTGGTGCGTAAAGATCGAAAGGCAGCAGGTTGTTGGTGATGAAGGTCCAGTGATGCATGTCTTCGGAACTCCAATAGCCATAAGACTTGGATGCAAACATGTAATAACGGTCGCCGAAAAGAACGACAACAGGGTCTGCTGCCTCACGGCCTCCTTCGGAATGCTCACGAGTGAAGGCATAATCCACATCAATAGGGTTTGTGACAACCCGCGAAAAGTCTGTCTCCTTGTTGCAAGAAAGGGAAACGAGCAGTATTAGAAGGCAAGCCAACTTTGCTGCCAACCTGTCAAGATTCTTCATGGTATCTCACATTATTCATTATTATTTGTTTTCATATTCCACACTATTTCAGGTATTCGTTGAAATGACTGGTGATCTGGCGGAAAAGATGGATGCGTGTGTTGCCTCCGTAAATGCTGTGATTGCGGTTGGTGTAGACCAGTTCACGGAAATCCTTGTCGGCTTGCACGAGAGCTTCTGAATACTCGGCTGTGTTGCGGAAATGAACGTTGTCGTCAGCCATTCCGTGACAGATGAGGAGGTGTCCGCTCAGTTGGCTGGCACGTCCGATGGGGCTGACATCATAGCCTTCCTTGTTCTCGTTGGGCGTACGCATGAAACGTTCCGTATAGATGGAATCGTAGTAGCGCCAGCTGGTGGGCGGGGCAACGGCTACTCCGCAGGCGAAGACGGGGCGTCCCTCGCTCATGCTCATCAGGGTGTTGAAACCTCCGTAACTCCATCCCCAGATGCCGATGTGGTCTTTATCGACATAGGGCAAAGTGGCGAGGTAAATGGCTGCTTCCACTTGATCGTGACTCTCCAGCTGTCCTAACTTGAGGTAGGTGCATTGCTCGAAGTCCCTTCCACGTCCACCTGTGCCTCTTCCGTCCACACAGACGCAGATGTAGCCCTGCTCAGCCAGATATTGTTCGTAGAGTGCTCCGCCCATGTTGCCCACGTTCCAGCTATCCAGCACTTGCTGACTTCCTGGGCCGCTGTACTGATGCATCACGACAGGGTATTTCTTGTTTTCGCTGAAGTTGGGAGGGAGGACCATGAAGCCATTCAGTTCTATGCCATCCTGCGTCTTGAAGGTGAACAGTCGACGTTCACCTATGTTTTTGGTGGAGAGCGTTTGTTGCAGTTCCTTGTTATCAATGAGGACCTTGAGTGTCTTTCCATTGTTGTCGCAAAGGCTAGTGACAGGAGGGGTGTTGAGATTGCTGTAGGTGTTCATGAAATAGCGGCATCCTGTGCTGAAGATAGCGTCGTTGGTGCCCTCTTGACTTGAGAGCTTGGTTACCTTCCCCTTTGCATCACTCTTGTAGATGGCTTTGCGCGTGGGGCCTTCCTGATTGCTGGCGTAGTAGACGGTGCCTGTCTTCTCGTCGTAGCCGTAGTAGTTGGTGACCACGAAATTGCCCATCGTGAGCTGGCGTTTCAGGGTGCCAGTAAGCTCGTAGAGATAGAGGTGGTTGTAGCCACTCCTTTCGCTCATGAGCACGAAACCTCCAGGGTGAGGAAGGAAGTTTTTGTAGGGGTCTTCCGTAATGTATTTTTCTGCCTGGTCACGCACGATGACGCGACACTCTGTGCTTCGAGGATTTGCCACGTAAATGTCGAGACGGTCCTGATGGCGGTTCTGAGTGAGAACAAGCAGCTTTTCAGGGTCACTCGAGAAGACGATGCGTGGAATGTAGCCATCTGGGTCGAGAGGGAGTTTCATGTCTCGAATGACACGACTCTTGATGTCGAAGGTCTGAACGGTAACGGTGCTGTTCTGGGCTCCTGCAATGGGGTATTTGTATTGGTATGCGCCTGGATAATCGGCATATTCTTCTTTCACAGGAGAAAACCCCTTGAACCAAGGGAAGGAGTAAAGTGGCACCTTTGTCTCATCGTAGCGTATCCAGGCAAGCATGGTGTTGTCAGCATTGAAATCGAAGGCACGATTGAACGAGAACTCCTCCTCGTTGACCCAATCAGGTTTACCGTTGATGATCTCGTTGAACTTGCCATCTTTGGTGATCTGGCTTTCGGCGTTGTCAAAGAGCAGTTTGACCAGGAAGAGGTTGTTGTCGCGAACGAATGCCACCATGTTCCCGTCGCGGCTCCAGAGGGGAACTTCCTGAGGGCCTCCGTCAGAGAGTGGAGCGAGGGTGCGGTTCTTTACATTATAGATATAGTAAACGGCTGTCTGACTGTGCCGATAAATGCTCTTCGTCTCAGTCTTCAGTAGGATGTGGGCTTCGGTAGGGCTCATGATGTAGCCATCGATGGAACTGATGCTGAGTCGCCCCTTTGTGTTGTTGACATCGAAGATGACGCCCGTCTGCTCGCCTGTCTTGAAACTGTATTGCAGGATTTGTTTGCGGTCTGGGCTCAATTGGCTGTAGCTCTCTCCATCAAGCATGGGAGTGACACCATAGATGCGTTGCGCACTATAAACACCACGACAGAGGTCGTTGAGGTTCAGGTCCTCGCCGGCAAAGTTATTCAGAGAGACGGCTATCAGGAGGCTGAGAAGGAATGAAAATCTCTTCATTTTGCTATTCGTTTATTGTTTTCTATGTGCAAAGATAATACTTTTCGTTGAGAGTAAAAGAGTTTCTTAGAGGCAGATAGGTAACGTTTATGTTTTTTTTGTAATTTTGTGGCATGAAATATGTGGAATTTGGCTCCTGGCTGAAGGAACAGTTGGGCACGAAGGTGCAGAAGATTTCTGTCAATGCTGGCTTCACTTGTCCCAACAGGGACGGCAAGGTGGGGACTGGAGGTTGCACTTTCTGCCTCAACCAGACATTCAATCCAGCCTATTGCCAGCCCACGCAGACGGTGAGTGAGCAACTGGAGGAAGGGAAGCGTTTCTTTGCCCGCAAGTATCCGACAATGAAGTACTTGGCTTACTTCCAGGCGTACACGAACACGTATGGAGATTTAGAGCGCCTGAGGACTTTGTATGAGGAGGCAATCAGCGTGGAGGATGTTGTTGGGCTTGTCATAGGGACCCGTCCTGACTGTATGTCTGATGCCTTGCTGGATTATTTGGAAGAGCTGAACCAGCGAACTTTTCTGCTGGTGGAGTATGGGATAGAGAGTGCAAGCGACGACACGTTGCGTCGTGTCAATCGAGGGCACACGTTCGCCCAAACGAAGGAAGCAGTCCGCAGAACTGTAGAGCGAGGAATTCGTGTTGGAGGGCATGTCATCCTGGGATTCCCCTGGGAGAGCCATGATGAGCTTATGCGTCAGGCCGACGAGATCGCCAAGCTTCCCCTGACAACACTTAAACTGCATCAGTTGCAGATCATTCGAGGAACGGCTCTCGCTCACGAGTATGAACGTCATCCTTGGCCTCTTCCAAAGGCAGAGGACTACATTCGTTTGGTGTTGGACTATATCGCTCATCTCCCCCAGACACTCGTCCTGGAGCGCTTTGTGAGCCAATGTCCCCCAGACCTGCTTGTCGCTCCCAACTGGGGGCTGAAGAATTACGAGTTCGCGAACCTTTTAAAGAATCTTCTGGATGAACGAGAGAACGGCCTTGCCTCGAAAAGTCCTCTCTCAGAGAACAGACAGACAGTTTATGATTATGAAAAAGAGTAGTTTCTTGTTTCTTGGTTTTTTCCTGCTGAGTCTTAGTGGAGTAGGGCAGACCGTTATGGTGCACGTAACCAATCCTGTTGACCTGAACAGGAGAGACCTGGCAGAATTCCCTGCCAAAGAGGTGTACTCCAAACTGGGTGTGGCACAGGGGACGCCTATTCTGGTAAAGAATGCAGATGGGGTGGAGGTGCCTAGCCAGCTGACATACGATGGCCTTCTGCTGGTGCAATCAATGGCTCATCCGCTGGAAACTGAGCGCTATGAGATCACGGTAGGCCAGCCTCAGAAGTATCGCAACGACGTGAGCGGACGTGTCTATCCTGAGCGCCGCGATGATTTGGGATGGGAGAACGACCGCAACGCGTGGCGTCTGTATGGGCCGGATTTGCGCAGGGACAACCCTCATGGAATAGATTGTTTTACCAAGAATCAACCTGCTCCCAGCCTCGACAGCCTGTATCAGGGATTATTCAAAAACAAAGTATCCTATCACGAGGATCATGGATTGGGGATGGATGCCTATACGGTAGGACCAACGCTAGGCTGTGGCGCTCCAGCTTTGATGCGTGGCGACAGCCTCCTCTATTCGATCGTTTACGATGAGGTGGAGATATTGGACAACGGCCCACTCAGATTTACCGCCCGTTTGACCTACAGGCATGAGGAAGGTTTCACAGAGACTCGACTGATTCGACAGGACAGGGGCAGTCATCTGGTGCGTTGCGAAGTGACCTATAAAGGCATCAGCGGAAAGACGGATGTCGTCTCAGGCCTCGTAGTGCATAAGGATAACCCTCACGCATACATAATCAATAAGAAGAATCAATACGTCGCCTATGCCGACAATATCAGTTCGCCCAAGACGCGAAACGGTCAGCTCTATGTCGCCTGTCTGTATCCAGAGAAGATGAGCAAGCTGGAATATCTTCCGCTGGAAAAGGAAGTCTCGATGGGCATTGGTCATGTGATAGGCAGGAAACCCTATACAGATGGCGAGACCTTCGTCTACTATTTCGGCTCAGGATGGAGCGGATACGATGTGCCTTCGATGAATGTTTGGGAAAGTCTCCTGAAGGATTACAAGGTTTTGCTGCAGGAACCCCTGAAAGTGGATTGCGGAGTGGCCCTCAAGGAACCTTTGAACTTGAAATTCTGAAATCACAAGTCCTGCAGGTCGATTTTTGGCGTCAGAAATCGCAACGTGTTGAAATGCCAGAATCAACGTGTTGTCTTCGAGGTTTCAACGTGTTGATTTTGCCTTTTCAACGTGTTGTCTTTCCGCTGCCTTTTCTTTAGTTCGACAAATGGGATGCGGAAGGCTGCCAATCGATGGCGGAATCCGCTTAATGTTCGATGATGAACAGTTTTCTTTCTGAGTCGAAGTGAATGCCCTCGATATGGATGAAATCTGCCAGGCTTCCATCGGCTGTGAGTTCATCAGGCGTGCCAGAGTGGACTCCTTCTGCAGTCATGAGCCAAAGCTGGTCGCTGAGTTGGAGAGCCATCTCCACGTCGTGTGTGCTGAGGAAAATAGTCTTGTTCATCTCGTGGGCCAGACGGTGCAACATACGCATCATTTCCACTTTGGAGGGGAAATCCAGGAAAGCTGTGGGTTCATCCAGTAGGATGATGGGAGTCTGCTGGGCCAAAGCTTTGGCTATCATGGCTTTCTGAAGTTCTCCATCGCTTAGGGTCCCAATCTCCCGCTCGTAGAGCTCAGAAATCCCCACTTGGTCGATGGCTTGGCGTACTTGCCTCTCGTCTTCCTCATCCAGTCGTCCCCAGAAGCCTGTATAGGGGCTTCGTCCCAAGGAAACAAGATTATGGACCGTCATCGCGCGAACGTCAAGTCGCTCTGTCAGCACCACGCTGATGATTCGGCTCAATTGGGCTTGGGTAAGTTCTTGGAGAGAGGTGCCATTGATGATGATGTCGCCAGAGATGGCAGGCTGGAAGGCGCAAAGGGTGCGCAGGAGGGTACTCTTGCCCACACCGTTCGGCCCTAAGAGGCTGATAAGATTTCCTTCAGGGATGATGGAGTTGATACTGCGGGCTACGATGTGTTCACCATAGCCCGTAGTCAGGTTCTTGAGTTCAATCATATTCCTTTTTCAGCTACTGAGGATTTGTTCTCCAAATTACTCGTAGGCGGTGCAGTAGCTGTAACCAAGTTTCCTGTAAAGTTTCTCCATATCGGCCAGACGTGTCGTGAAGGCTTCGAAGTTCTTCTGGTCAGGCTGGAGCCATTGAACCTCGCACATTGCATCCAGGCGGGGCAGGAGCATGTATTCTGCATGTTTGGGGCTTAAGACATACTCTGTCCAGAGATTACATTGAGCCCCTAAGATGAATTTCCCTTCTTCTTCAGTCAGATCGCTTGGAATGGGCTCCATTGCGTAGACCTTGCTCAAAGGCAGATATCCTCCAATGGCATGAGGCTGGGCGCGCTGGTTCTTGAGTTGGTAGTAGTCGATGTAGCAGTTGTCTGTGGGAGTCATAATGACGCGATGGTGGAGACGGGCTGCTGTGATGCCTCCTTTGTAGCCGCGCCAACTCATGACGGTAGCGCCTTCTGACAGGCCTCCTTCGAGAATCTCGTCCCATCCGATCAGCTCACGTCCATGCTGGCTAAGGAATTTCTCTACGTCCTTGAGGATGTAAGTCTGCAGCTGAGCCTCGTTGTCCAGTTGCAATTCTTTCTTCTTGTTTTGGCATTTCTCGCATTTCTTCCAGCGGTCTCTGGGGCTCTCGTCGCCACCTACATGAATGTATTTGCTGGGAAATACCTCACAGAGCTCTCCCAATACGGTGTGGATGAATTTCAAAGTCTCAGGGTTGCCTGCACAAAGAACGTCAGGATCCACTCCCCAATAAGGGCGAACGAAATAAGGACCACCTGTGCAACCCAGATTAGGATACACGCTGAGGGCTGCCACCATGTGGCCAGGGAGGTCAATCTCAGGAATGATGGTGATATAACGCTCTTGGGCATACTGGACGATTTCACGCAGTTCGGCTTGCGTGTAATAGCCTTCTTCAGGTGTGTCGTCCCAGATGGGATCGCCCTGACCCAGCCCTACATTACTGCCAATGATGGTGTAGGGACGATAGCTTCCTTTCTTGGCAAGCTCAGGCAGAGCCTTTACTTCGAAACGCCACCCCTGGTCGTCAGTCAGATGCCAATGAAACTTGTTCACTCCATGCAGGGCAAGGATATCGATGAATTCCTTGATGAAGGTAACGGGGAAGAAATGACGTGCGCAATCGAGCATCGTGCCACGATATTGGAAACGTGGTTCGCCAGTTATTGTAGCAAAGGGTAGGGAGATGGTGTCGCCCTCCTCGAGAGCCACACTCTTGCGTAAGGTTTGGATGCCATAAAAGACTCCGCTTTCGCTGGCGCCCTGGATGGTGATCCCCTTCTTGTCAATCGTTATCTGGTAAGCGTCAGGGTTTTCGCTCTGCAGACCTAAAGTCAGGTTGACGGGTGTCTTCACTTTTTTGGCAGCAACCTGAGGCTTCAGGCCCAGAAACTCTTGAGCGAACTGAGCATTGCGCTTCATTTCAGCATTGTCGGCAGGGTAGGAAACAACCTGTCCCTTGATGAGTTGAGCATTTTTGCCTGAAGGATCAAGCTTGATAGACTGAGGGAGAGGAATCACTTGGTAGGTAACATCTGCCATCGAGTTGAAACTCATCCATGTGGCAACCAATACAAAGATTATCTTTTTCATGTCAGTAAGTGTTTATTGTTTATACTATGTTGATTTTATTTGTCTTTCTTCAGAATCACATACAAGATGACGGGTGCGCCGATGATAGGCGTGATCACATTGATGGGAATGAGACTGCCATTTCGTGGTAAGGTGCTCAGCAGATTGCAGATGAGTGTCAGGACAGCCCCCATTAGCATGGTGCCTGGTAAGAGAACCCGATGGATGCTGGTGCCAAGCGTTAAACGGGCGATGTGCGGCACAGCCAACCCCAAAAAGGAAATAGGACCACAAAAAGCGGTTGTGGTTGCCGTCAGGATACCTGTTGTGAGAAGCAAACCTTGGCGGACTCTGGGGATGCGGATTCCTAAGTTCTGGGCATAACGGTCGCCCAGCAAGAGAGCATCCAAGGGTTTTATCATCAGCAGGGCCATAACGAGTCCTGTCACGATAAGAGAGCTGAAGAGAGGAAGACGCTCCAGGCTCACGCTGCTGAAGTTGCCCATTCCCCAAAGGATGAAACTGTGAACTCCCTCCTCAGTAGCTGTGTAGTTGAGCAATTGGATGATACTGCCAGTAACGTAACTGATGATAACGCCTGTGATAAGCAGCATCACCTTGCTGCGCAGTATGTGGGAAAGAAACATCAGAAGCATCATGATAGCCAAAGCTCCCAACATAGCTGCTATGACGACAAGGAAGTATCCTGCCAGACTGAGACTGCCTAACGTGACGGAACCGCCCAGAAGCAGCATCACGATAGCGACTCCCAGATTGGCACCTGAATCGATACCTAAGATGGAAGGGCCAGCCAATGGATTGCGAAAGGTGGTTTGGAGCATGAGTCCGCACGTGCTTAGGGAGGCGCCGCATAGGATGGCTGTAATCATCTGAGGCACGCGACTTTGGCGAATAATATAGGTCCAGCTGGCATGCCCCTCAATCTCCTCACCACACAGGATACGCCATACATCTTCCACAGGGATGCTGAGGGATCCCCATAACAGATTGGCGACAGCCAGGATGGCAACTACCAAAATCAGTATGATCAAAACACTCGTATGCCTCATTCTAAGGGGCAAAAATACGCTTTTTCTGTCTGAATGCCAAGTTCTGGGTGTAAAATCTGTATCAAATTTGCCAATAAGCGTTCAGGATGGAAAGGAGTTTCCTCGTAGAATCCACTTGTGGAAGTGTCGCAAAACCACATGGAGGCAGGAACATCCTTAAGTAATGGAGTATCATGATAAATCTGTTCGCGAGTGATGGGACCATGATGCTTGAAGATCCAAACCTCTGCTGTCAAGGCTCGATCCAGCACATGCTCAATGCTAAGCGGAATGCTGCCAGCACCTTCCAAATCGCTGAAGACATAGTTCGCCCCAGCATCGTTGTACATCTGCCCCATCGTACTTCCGTCACCAGGAAGCATCCATTGGCCGCTGTAGGGTATGTCGCAAATCAGTCTTGGGTGAGTTTGGGCTTGCAACGTCTTTTCGCGAAGAGAAAGGTAGCGTTTCTCAATTTGTAGGAAGAGGCTGTCGGCTCTCTCTCCCACACCAAAGAGACGACCATAGAAACGCATCCATTCTGCACGGGCCAGAGGATTCACCTCCATGTAGTCAGCACATTCTATGATGGGAATCCCCAATCGCTCCAAACGGCCGTATCCTCCACTATTCTCAAAAGGATTGGGCATCAGGGCATCAGGATGCAGTTCCATGACGTGCTCGATGTTGGGATTCATGGCGTTTCCCAAATCCAAGATGGCCCCTTCCTTCACTTTTTGCTCGATAAAGGGAAGGTGGATGTATTGAAGGTCGTATACACCGCCAATGGAAGCTTCAGCTCCCAATTCCTGCAACAGAGCACAATGAACAGAGGTAAAGACAGCTGCTTTCTGCAATGGGACTATCACCTCATTGGGATGTTTACCTTTTTGGGAGACAATTGTGTAATGGTTCAATACTTTGGTTGTATCCCAAGGATTGCGTTGAAAGACTTCCAAACGGTCCTTGTACTGCACCATTGTCAGGTTTCGTGCATAACGCAAAGAAATGGTATCGCCATCCTCTTCAGACGAGATGGACTGATGGTGTTGGCAAGCCGTAATAAGCAAACCAGAAACAAGCAGTAGGAAGTAGCCTAATTTACAGAAGATTTTCTTTTCCATTGTGGTCGAAATTCAAAGTATATTTCGTAGTTGCGTGGTGCCATAGGACGTGATAGTACTGTCACATACTTGGTATTAAAGAGATTGTTGACTATTCCTTTTATCGAGGCATGTCCCCGTCGCCATGAAAAAGCTTTCTCGAGACTGATGTCAGACATGTAGTAGGGCTTCAGCCGACCTGTGATAAAGTTTACCTCGTTGCTGGTTGTCGTGAAGCGTTCACTATAGTGATTCCACCTATATTTGAAGGTCCAACTTTTCCAAGCGAGCTGACCGCTTAGGTTGGCAGAAATGCGTGGTACATAGCAAAGTTGTTTTCCGTATGACGCATCGTTGGAATTGAGATTCTCTCCTTTATTGATAGAGGGGGTGAAAGCATGGCTTCCGCTTAGTTTCAGTCGCCAGTTGCGAGTAAGCCTGTAATCGATGTGTAAACTCATTTCTGTCCCATAGTTGTGGACTTTGCGAACATTGCTGGGTTCCCAATAACCTTTCGCGTTTGGCAACCATTGAATCCAGTCTTTGATATGTGAATCGAAAGCACTCAGGTTTCCACTTATTTCTA
>CAMKMK010000055.1 GCA_946413885.1 uncultured Prevotellaceae bacterium | reverse complement strand
AGAGGAGTCTCCCAGAATGTTACCTCAGCAACGTATGTATCTACCATCTCTTCGTCTTCATCGCAGAACAGATAGAAGCCCCAAGGATCAATCTCCCAACGACCATCTGTAGTTTCCTTGTTGATGACTTTCTCGCCGTTGACGTAAACCTTGACTGCACCCTCGCTGTTAGTCAGCGCAATACGATACCATGTGTTGTCCTTTATCTCACCAAAGTAACCACCCATGGCATTCATGCCAATCTGATTCTTATTGATGAACAAATCGCCATCATTGGTGTTATTACGATTTGTCTGGAACAGACCGTTGAAGTTAACCGCATCCTCCATCTTAATGTCCATCATGATGGTATAGGAGGTAGTGGCTGCAGCATCGTCTGTACGTTTCAATATAAATCCAGCGTTCTTCGGAACAAAGACAGCCTTGTTCTCAGCAGTAGGACCTTCGGCAGCCACAATGCCTACCTCGTCTAAGGTCTCACATAAGGTTACACTCTTAGTGCCAACAGATATCGGCTGGAGCTGAAGAATACCCTCTGCGGGTTTCAGCAGGTTATCAGTATTCTCGAATGTCCATTTTCCATCAGCACCCTCAAAGTCACGATGATCAACAGAACCCGTATCCATAGCCTTTATGGATTCATACACAGCAGCAACCTGCTCGTCGGTCAGAGGCTCGCTATAAACACGTGCCATAGCGACATCTCCCTGCCAACTGGTAGTACCCAAACCAGCAACACCACCGACAGGACCTGGATCACCACCGATGATGAACTTGTTGTTGCCAGCAGATGCAAGCTTATATTCGCCAGGAGCAGGAATGGTGTTTTTCAACTCACCATTCACGTAAATCTTAGCGACAGCATTTGCCTTGTCGTAAACACCCACTACATGGTAGTAAACACCTTTCTGGGGAACAACACCACTGTTGGCCCAACGCCATGTGCTTGAACCAGTTTCTGTAACATTAGGCAAGAACGTGAACTCGTTGCCACGCGAACCGCTCTTCTTGCAAATCAAGAAACCTGTACCACCACCCTGATGGGAGCTGAATGGTTTGCACTCTACGTCTGCCAGGTTACCTTCCCAATAAGGACGTACCAAGCACTCCAGAGTGTGTCCGTCTGCCAATGCTGCTACAAAGTCAGCATTGTCTTCGTAATCTACACGGAAGTATGAAGTTGGGTTCTTGGACCAAACCTCATTCTTCATGCACAATACATTAATTCCATACTTGGCGCTCTTTACGATAGTTGGACTACCGAAAGATTCCACCGTCATCTTAGAGTCTGAAACGTCTGTGGCTGTTCCATCCTCATTGAAGACTACATCCAGCAAATCTGCCTTGGGGGCCTGAGCCCAAACAGAAGATGCAAACAATGCAGTCATCAGAAACAAGAATTTGTGTTTCATGTGAATTGTTGTTTGTAAATGTTAATAATAAAAGTTGTTAATATTCTCATATATTTTTTATTTCACATTGATTTTCTTTAAAGTCCCATCTTTCTGGCGAACCACATTGATACCTCGTTGAAGTTCCATGTGCTTTATGCCGTCCAAACTGTAAATCGTTTCTACATTATTTATATTTATAGAGTGGATACCCATTCCATTGGGATCATTGTCATATTTTCCGTTCTCCAAAAGATAGACAATTCCACGAGTGGAATCGAAGACGGGATGCATGTCCTCACCTAACTTCTGATACCATACTGGATTGACAGAGGATTCTCCATTCAGACGATAACAAAGTGTACCATCGGAAACCTGATTGAAAGGTATCTGAGTCACCTGATCACCTATTACCTGATAACAGTTCTCAAGGGTCTGCGCAGTACCTCGATAGAATGTACGATTACCCTCCACTCCTTCTATCTGACACGTAGCCCAACAATTACTGATTCTGGCATTAGAACCAACCCATCCACTCAATTCTGCAGATTCTGAAATTCCAGTCACATCTCCAGTCACATAGCAGTTCTTGATAACAAACGAAGCAGCACTGCCCATACAGCATCCGATAATACCACCAGCATTGACACCTCCTGTAGCTGTGACAGTTCCCTCGTTACCCAAGTTCTCCATTGTGATTGTACCTGAACCGAAAGAACAGCCGATCAGACCAACGTATGCATATCCACGGATGGCTGAGCCTGGTCCCAAAATGAGGTTCTTCACTACAGCACCTCCTCCGATACCGCCAATCAATCCAACGTATTTCTCATCAGAAAAGATAATCAGATTATCAATGATATGACCCTGTCCATCGAAAGTACCTGTGAACATCAAGGTCTCTGATCCAATAGGAACAAAATCATCGACACCTGACATATCAATGTCTGCCGTCAATCTGGCATTCAAGTCTGTTGATCCGCTATTGACCGCAATAGCAAATGCCATTAACTGCTCCGCATTCTCTATCTCGTAAGTTGAGGGGAGAACTGTCACTACACAAGTAGCCTCTACCCCACTCTCATCAGTTGCCTTTGCTGTAATAGTTGCTGTCCCAGCAGCCAGACATGTTATGTCACCATCCTTTACCGTAACCACAGAATCGTCAGAGGAAGTCCAAGCAAGAACCTTATTGGTAGCATTCTCAGGGAGCACCTTTATTGTCAGCGTATAAGTGGAACCTTCACGTACGACAACATCACTCAACTCTATGGATTCAATTGGCACATAAAGAGGTGTGTCTAAATTGATATATGACTTATCTTTATCCTGATATACTATCTTATGGTCAGCCAAAAGAACAGGATGATCATCCCCACCCTCTTCTGACAGGTTCTGGCGATATGCAGGATTCGTGGCATTACCCTGATTCAACTGATAACATACCTTACCACTCTTTAAGTCAGCTGTATAAATCCAAAATCCCTGATTACCAGTCACAGCATAACAATTCACTAAGGTTGCTGTACCACGATACAGGTAATTGTTGCCATCAATGCCTGAAACCGTAGCAACACTATAGCAGTTCTCAAGGGTAGCATTGTTGCCTACCCATCCACTCAAGGCTGCAGATTCATGTTCACCCGTAATGGTACCAGTAGAATAACAATTGCGAAGGATGAAAGTGGCCGCACTACTCATATTGCAACCAATAATGCCACCTGCATTCTGAGCAGAACCCGTCACACGACCCTCAAATCCAAGGTTGTTCATGACAATCTCACCTCCTCCATTGGAACCACCTATGAAACCTGCTATATAAGCACCGCCAGTGATAGAGCATGAGGAATCCATTGTCATATTCTGAACGGTGCATCCACCAGCCACATAACCAAACAGGCCCGTATAATTTTCGCCCGTAATGATTGCGTTAGAGAGGACATGACCTTGACCATCGAAAGTGCCAGAATACATATACGAGCTGTTACCAATAGGAATCATAGAAAGACCAGTCATATCCAAGTCACGTGTCACTACAGCATTTGCCGTGGGGAATCCACTGTTTACCATCGTGGCAAAACCTATCAAGTCTTGCTCATTATTAATCTCGTAATCCAACTGGTTGACATAGTCCGGCTCATCATACAAAACAGCAGCATGTCTCGACAAAACGGGGAAACGATCAATACCCAACGTCTGATAGAAATTCACATCCACACTCTGACTGCCATTCAACAAGTAACAAAGTTCACCACTGGCCAATTTGCTGGAACCTGCTCTGGTTATGTTAGTCTGGAGATATCGAGAATCATAGCAATTGGTGAATGTGGCAGGATTGGAAGCACTATACCGACCAAAAGGTCTACCTGACTGATAACCCGTGATGGTAGCAGAATTGTAGCAGTTGGTAACTTGTGCACTTGCACCCAACCAACCGCTGATAGCAGCCGTCTCATTTTTACCTGTGATGGTACCACTGGTGTAGCAATTCGTAATTAATAAAGTATTCGAAGAACCACGGTTGCTGCCAATGATGCCAGCAGCTTGATTTCCAAATGCTGTCACGCTTCCCTGATTACCTAAGTTATAGAGAGTCACAGCCCCTTCTCCTGTACTGGCACCAATAAGACCCACATAAGATCCACCTGAGATAGAACAAGATTCATCGAGGGTGAAGTGATGAATCTCAGCTCCGCCTCCCACATAACCAAAGAGGCCAACTACATTATCATTAGAAGAAATCTCCAGATTGTAAAGGGTATGGCCATTCCCATTGAAGTTACCCACAAAAGGATAAGTCTCTGTACCTATTGGGGCAATATTGATATCTTTCATATCCAGGTCTGCCATGAGTTCTGCACACACTGTGATACGACCACCGTTCACAACACGGGCAAAGGTTGCCAGCTCAGCAGGAGAAGAAATGTTGAAAGTATATGACCCATTGGTATAACTTCCATCTTCAGCCTTATAAACAATAGCATGAGTATCCACTGGGACAGGGAACATATCCACACTCAGTGTTTGATACCAAGCAACGTTTTCACTCTGACTGCCATTCAACAAGTAACAAAGTTCACCACTCACGACTTGTGATGAAGTACATTGAGTCAGGCCAGAAGTTCCGTACGTATCATAACAATTCTCATACGTTGGTTCTGAACCGTATCTTGCAAAATAACGTCCACTATCGTTTCCTGAAATAGTTGCAATGCTATAACAATTGGTAACCATCGCATTGTTACCCAACCATCCAGAAAGAGTTCCTGATTCGTTCCCACCAGTTATGGAACCTGTAACGTAACAGTTATTAATAACAAAGGTAGCACTACTGCTCATATTGCAGCCGATAATACCACCAGCATTGCGACCCGATGCTGTGACGGTTCCTTCGTTTCCCAGATTCTCCATCGTAACGATACCAGCAGCATTCGAACCGCCAATCAGTCCGACATAACTGCCACCACTGATGCTACAACTGCTATCCAAGATCAGGTTCTTGATGACTGCACCGCCTCCCACATATCCAAAGAGACCTACGAAATCATTGTTGCCCGTAATTCTTAAATTCTTGATTTTGTGCCCTTGCCCATCAAATGTACCCATAAACACTCTGGAAGATGTACCGATGGGAGTGAACGATTTACTGACAGAAGACATGTCAATATCAGCAGTCAGACGACCTACCGCCTCTACCTGACCTCTATTGTTGACTGCTCGCATGAATACAAGCATGTCATCAGCACTCGCAATGTCGTATTCAGAAGAAACAGGATCCTCTGGATCGGGTTCTCCATAATTTAACTTGTTGTCAAACCATTCTACCCTACCGCGAATGCAATTCCTGATCATTTCCACTTCAGCATCAAAAGAGCCCAAAGCATAGGCATTTTGGTGAACCTTTGAGTTCAAAATGGGCCAACGCAAGAAATTGAGTCTGGCTGAAGCCTCCATTGCCTCCTCCATGCTGTCCACATAATGTATCATGTCGTCAGCCGTAATGCGTTTTTGATCTCGAATCTCAGCCCATATTTCTTTCAGTCGATTATCAGCATACGGGTCAGACATAACACGATTCACAAGACTGACCATACCGCTGGCACTCGAACCACCCGTACGGAAAACCCAATCGGAATGATTGTTGACAGGATAAGTGCGGTTATCATTGTCGAATGCCAAGTCATAATCCCATCCTGGTCCCACGTAGAACAAGTCACTGGAGCGCTCCTTGTACATATACGTACTATAGTAAGTATCCGTGTTACCTGTGAATTCGCCCAGAAGCAGATATTTCAAGAAGGAATCAAGATCAAGCTTACTGCGATAGCCTGTCTCAGGATCAGTATAGTTGCTGCTCCAGACGAGACTTTCCATCGAATCGAAATAGTTCTTGATATAGGTGGATTGGGCCCTCACAATTTCATCCTCACCAGGTTCCTTGATAGTGACAGGAATGCCCCGCTTACTGTTGAACTTCGATCTCTCATTGCCAGCATAAGCATCCACCTCAATCAGATAACCTCCACTGACAAAAGGTTCCTCAACGTCTGTCGGCTCCATCTCTGTGACAGGAACACGATGCTCGTCAGCAGTAATCTGGTCGCAAAGTTGATAGCATCCCTTGTATTCACCATTTACAATCACATCTACAGGCTGACACCAGACAGTGTATTCCATACCAATGCGACGACTCGTCTCGAAAGAAACGATATTGCGCATCAGTGTCTTGTCACCATAATTGTTGATAAGAGTCCACTTCCTTGCCTTAGCGGGACTCTCCATCTTGCTTCCCTTCAGCATGTGATGGGACTTATCGTCATTAAATTTGATGCGATAAGGTTTCTTGGGGAATCCTGTAGAAGCATTTCCACGTAAACGAGCCGTGATTGGATATTCCTGAATGAGAGTTCCATCATCATAAATCAAACACATGTTGGCCTCCAGTTCATTCACCTTGTCGTATGGATCAGCCCCATTGTAAGTTCGATAAGATAAGGTAGGTAAATTGGTCACCTGATAGAAATGACTGTCGTCCCCTTCCCCCTCATAACCATAGAATTCAATCTCAGCAATATTGGTTCGAGAAGAGTTAGGACCCAGATAACGGACATATCTAAAACCACGAGACACATTCACGTCGGCATAACTAATCACCCCAATAGTACCAGCCTCGCTGATGAGATAGAGAGGAATGGCATCCATAAAAGAAGGATCATTGGCACCTTCAAATAAACCAAGCACCACACGACTGGGACCATTGCTGGCATTCCTGGGAGACCAACCAACACGAGTAATAACATGAGGAGTCCCTAAGTCCAGACCTACCCAAGTATGCGAATTGGAATAAGTAGCCACAAAAGTTGCCAAATCACCATCAAAAGCATTGGCTGGAGTGTTGATGGTAGTGGTGATGCTGCCTGTTGAATAGTCGTAACATGCTTCTGTTCCAATCACAGTTCCCTTCAGTTTCTTGCTGGTCTGACTGAACACAGAAAGACCAGATGCAAGAAGCATGCATGCTGTGATTAAAATCTTGAAATATGTTGTTCTTAACATGTCCTAAATTCTTCGCGCAGGCACATAATGCGCCCAAACCGACTGCAAATATAACGAATTTTAATGAATAAATGCAAAAAAAACCGAACTTTTTTCACTCAAACATGACAAATGCTATCTGTCATGTAGCATTAAGGTTCCAAAAATGTTTTTCGGATGGCTTCTAAGAATTGATAACCAAAGTGCGTGTCAGGCTCCAAAGTGGATCCTTCAGCCCATTCATTCCATGCGTTGATCGTAACGAGTGGAGTTTGGTCAGGATGAGCATCGATGAAGGATTTTGCCTTCTGAAGAAAGATCCTGAATTGAGCTGGCGTCACATCAGTTACTGCTGGTTGACGGGAATCGGCTGGATAGCGTGGATTGGGATCCCAGTCAACAGAGACATGAGGAAAATAAGGAACGGAAAATTCTGTATCGAATCTTTCGTACATTGCCTGAGCTTCTTCTCCCCATTGTTTGTAGGACCGATTGGCTGGAATAAGATGACAGAACTGATAGTTTGTCACACTATCAAATCCAAGAGCTTTCAAGGTGTTGTCCTGCGTTGCATTCTGGTCTCCTGGGACTCCTGAAAGTGTACTGGGCAAGGCACTCCAGCAGATAGCCTGAATATGCAGTCCAGGCAGTCCAGCCCTAATGCATTTTGCCCTTAGTCCATCCAAGGCCTCACGAGCCTGCTCTACACCTCCCATTCCATCAATAAAGGTTCCTATCTCGTAGATAGCAAATACAGGTTTCCCATCGATACGGTAATAATTGGGACAGAGGAAATAATCGTCTATCAAGTGTTGGCTGAAACCTTCAAATATCTCGCGAGTCACCCTACCCGACCAATAATTCTTCCCTTTATCAGCTGTATGATAATCCCAATAACTAGTGGCAGTATGATTTGCCCACATCAGATAAAAGTTCATCTTCTGGCAATTACGTGCCTTCAAGAAGCCCTTATTGAGTACATCTTCCAGGAAAGGACGGTTCTCGTACCAATACCAATCGAAAATCAAGGTATTAACTCCATATTTAAGTGCAGTTTTTATTATCTTCTGCTGAGTCTTTGGACTGGCCTCGTCAAGATAGCCCCAAAGTGGAACTCTTGGTTGACGATGTCCTTCGTATTTGGGAACAGCATTATAAATGTCTTCCCATTCTCCTTTCCCATCAGGAAAGAGGCCTAATTCTGCCCAACGGGGATCATTGTGATAGGCGGGCCATACATAAGCAGCCACGTCATAACTCTGTTTTTTCTTGGCACTGACAGCCATCACTGCAAACAGCAGGAAAGAAAGGATACAAATTTTACGCATAACAAGGGCAAAGATACAATTTTTTCAGCAAATAAAACTCAATTTCAACAAAATTTACTAAATTTGCCTCAATCAAATGATCCCTTACAATGAGAAACAAGAAATCTTTTACCACAATAGGACTTTGTCTTGTCCCTTTTTCCATGATATTCGCACAGACGGTACAGGTTCAGGATACTTTCACTCCCTTACCACCAGGCCAGATTGAACTGATTGGTGGATTGGACAAGGATATCCGCAATTCCATCGAGCACTGGAATCTGGGTGCCCTACCCTATTCTCGATTCGTAGATTCGTACCGTTGGGGGCATCCTCAGTTCGCACTTGGCGAAATGTGGGGCAAAGCCGTTCGATCGGGATGCATGTTCTATCGATATACACATGATCCTCGTCTGAAAGCAACGATGAAAGCTACCATAGACGACCTGCTTTCAACCACAAAGAGTAATGGAAGTATCAGTACTGCATCCGTTGAAAATCAACCAGATGGACCTGGTGGTGACTTATGGGAAAGGAAATACGTTCTGTTAGGTCTGGACGAATATTATCGTCATGTGGATCAAGATCCTCGAGTGATGGATGCCATGAAGAAACAAGCTGATTGCATCATTTCTCAAATAGGTCACGCTCCCCTAGTGGAAATCACTTCACTTGGATGGAGTCCAAACCACATTGAATCAAGCACCTTGCTGGAACCTTTTATGAGGCTTTACAATTGGACGGGCGAGCAACGATACTTAGACTTTGCAACCTATATCGTGGAAAGTGGTGCAGCTGATGGATACAACATTCTCCAACAGGCCTATGACAACGTCCGTCCTCGTGAAATGGGAGGCCCCTACCCCAAGGCATATGAGATGATGTCTGTGTTTGAGGGACTCGTTGAGTATCATCGCGTTACAGGAAGTGAGTTCGCTAAGCAAGCTGTCCTGAATCTCTACAAGAACATACGTAAGTACGAAATCACCATTATTGGCAATGCGGGCGGAGATCAGCCTTATCATCCTACCGTCTATGGCGAAGGTTGGGACGATACGGCTCTGGAGCAAACGAATCCTGACATCAAACGAATGATGGAAACATGCGTGGGAGTAACATGGATGAAACTGTGTAGCCAGATTCTGCGTCTGACAGGAGATCCCAGCACTGTGAACGAGATGGAGAAATACATCTACAATGGCCTGCTTGGTGCCATGATGCCTTCAGGCGAAGGATTCAGCTACGTCAATTTGTTGAATGGACGAAAGGTGACGAATGTTGGTTGGGGATGGGAATTCGGTGGTTTCATGGTGACATGTTGCAATCTTAATGGCCCTATGGGACTTGCATACATCCCTTTCGTGGCAGTCATGAACTCCAAGGAAGGACCTGTGGTCAACCTTTTCAATTCGGCTCGAGCAACTGCTAAAACTCCTCAGGGACAGGACGTTATACTGAAAATCAATACAGACTATCCCAAGACGGGAAAAATATATATGGAAGTCAATCTGTCACGTATTGAATCTTTCAATCTAAAACTGCGAATCCCCTACTGGACAACAAATCCCTTAGTAAAAGTTAATGGGGAAAAAATCGATGGAGCCCTTCCAGGCACATATCTCGACATTTATCGAACATGGAATGGGACTGAGAAACTGGAAATCGACTTCCCTATGGAATGTCATTTGATCGATGCACCACATGGAAGCAATCGTGCTGGAGACAACTTTCAGGCGCTTAAGTATGGACCCATTGTGCTGGCTCGTGACGAGAATATCGACCGTCATTATGCCGATCCCGTTCATATAAAAGCTAATAAAGAAGGTGTCGTCAAAATTAAGCCAGTCTCCCCTACCCTAACCTCAACTCGCATGGAATTCCTGGTTCCCACATCTGAAGGAAAAATCCACATGGTAGATTATGCATCTGTCAACTGCTGGGGCGGTTTACATATCTGCACTTGGTTGCCACGGAAGTAGTATCATGCGTTTAATCTATCACTTTAATACAACACCATATTTTCATACAAAAATATGTTCGCATGTTTGTTCTTTAACATGTTAATATAATATTATTTACACATTTTCACACCTTTACATATATATATATTCGTATTATAGTATATTTATATATTTATTTATTTGCATGATAACATATTAAATATATCACATAAACACATGGATATATTTTAAAATAGAAATATTTTCACATAAAGATACGAATAAATAAAATACAAACAAATAAAGTATGATAATACATCAAAGTGAAAGCATGAAAACATAAAAAAGTTAACCTATAAACATTTTTTAATACAAATTATGATTGTATAATCACATAAAAATGGTAAATTTGCGCAGAAATAAACGAAACAAACAGATTTTATGGCAATTACAATCTCTTTTTTGAACTTTAAGGGTGGGGTAGGGAAGACCACTTCAACCGTAAACCTGGCCAAAGCTCTCCACATGATGAAGCGCAAAGTACTTGTCGTGGATGCTGATGCTCAAGGTAATTCGAGCCGAATGATGGGATTCCGCATGGAGAAGGACAAAGTAAACACCCTGTACGAAGTCCTGGCAGGTACAGCAGACATCAAGGAGACCATCCTGATGGAAAACGATCTCGACGACAGCTTCGATTATGTGCCTGCCACCACATCACTCTACAACAGCGAGCAGGAACTCGTGAGCCGTACAGGGCGTGAGATGTTGCTCAAGCGAGCCCTTGATGAAGTGAATTCATTCTACGACTACATCCTCATCGATTGTCCCCCCAACAACGGCCTGGTGACCGTCAATACGATGTATGCCAGCGACTATCTCATCATCCCCATCAACTGCGAAGTTTTCGCATTGGACGGAATGGGAGTCATTACAGCTAAGTATGAGGAAGTCAAGAAGTTACTTAATCCAAATCTTGAGATTCTTGGCTACGTACTGAGCCGATATGACCGTCGTCTATCTCTCCACAAAGAGGCACTTCGCCAAATGGAGAAGACCTTCCCTGACAAAGTGTTCCAAACACGCATACGCACGAATATTCAACTGGCAGAATCACCCGCTCGTCGTATGAACATCTTTGATTATGCTCCTGAATCCAACGGGGCAGAAGATTATAAGAAACTGGCAAAAGAACTCATCAAAAAAATAGAAAAACAAAAGTAGTATGGCAAAGAGTAGATTTGGTGGACTGCAAGACACCATGCAAACAGCACAAGAAGTGATCGAGGTGGCCAAGAACGCCCCAGTAGAAATCGCTGAACCAACTACGGCAACCATCGCCGAAGAACCAACTAAAAAGGGAAAGAAAGGCCGCAAGCCCGTCCCTGTAACCGTTGAACGAAACAGCCTGCGCAATGTGGGACTTGATGACAAGACGCTCTGGCGTTTAGAACACATAAAGAAAAGACTCAACAGACAACGCCAAGAGGGTGATCCATTCGTCTCCATCGACAGTCTCATTTATCGCGCTTGTGTAGAATGGCTCGACAAGAATTATCCTGAGACATCAAGCAATTACGAGACAGCATTGTCTATGGGCTTAATCGTTTAGAAACCAATAGGGTAGGGGACCTACGTTCAGTATGGAAGTAAAAAAGAACAAGAAGAAGAAAGACGTTCAAATAGCAGACAACAATCTCCTCGTCCAGGATCTTCGTCGAGACGATTGGGTGAAGAATCCTGTGGCTTATGCCCAGATTCGAGGAGACTTCACGTTGATGGAGAGCAACCTCATGGTCAATTTGGTGGGCGCTCTGCAGGATCGTATCAACGGATACCTCAAGCGTAAACAAATGGGCGTTGAGCAGAATGACAGTCTCTTTACTGAAGAAGAACTCAACAAGGGGGAAATCAAGATTGAAAT